>JAFRJH010000083.1 GCA_017432385.1 Kiritimatiellia bacterium | reverse complement strand
GGTCCGAGGTCTCCATGCCGATGAGACCGGGCCTGTACGGCACGATGCTGTGCCCGAGGGCCTTGGCGAACTCCTGTCCGTCGCCGACCGAGCCAGTCTTCGGGTAGCTGACGCCTCCTGTCGCCAGCAGCACGTTCTCGGCCCACAGAGTGAAGTTGCGCGTCGCGACGATGAAGCCGTTCTTCACAGGCTGGATGCCCGTCACGGCGCAGTTGACCGCTATCGGCGTCTCCGAGTCGCGCAGGAGGTCTCCGAAGGCGTGCACAATCGTCGCGGCCTTTCCGTCCGCCGGGAACATGCGTCCGTCGGCCATGCGCCTGAGCGGGACGCCCAGGGAGCGGAAACCCCTGATTATCTGGCGGGGAGGGCACTCCCTCACCGCGTGCGACACGAAGGCGCCGCACTCGCCGACGTCGCGCAGGAAATCGTCGGCGGAGATGTCCTTGGTGAAGTTGCAGCGGCCGTTCGCCGTCATGAGCACCTTGGATCCAAGGCGCGCCTTGCGCTCCAGGACCATGCAGGGGACGCCGCGCTCGGAAGCCACGGCGGCGGCGAACATGCCGGCGGCGCCTCCGCCGACGATTGCGAGCTTGACAGGCTTGTGCTTAAGCGGCATGGGATCTACCTCGGTCTGACTGTCAGGGGCGGCGGCGCCTCGTCGGTCGTGGTGAACGTGCATCCCTCGGAGGGGATGGAATGAATTCCGGATTCGGCGACCGCCGTCACGAACCAGGAGTATTCCGTCGCCCGCTCAAGGCCGTGGACTCTGACGCGGCACGCGGCGGCGGGGATGCCGGTGCGGACGAAGTTCGTCACGGTGTGGGCCGGGACGAAGCCGGACACGAAGGACATCCCGTCCAGCAGCACGCGCCCCGACTTCGCGAGGTTGGTAGTCGACGATATCGCGACCTCGGCTCCGGCGGGGAGGTGGGAGAGCGGCACGAAATAGTCCGTCGGCTCGGTGTCGATCGTCAGCACGGACAGCGTGTTCGTCTCCGTCCCGTCGATCCAGTAGAGCGGCATCACGCAGCCGTCGTCCCTGCCTTCCGGGCGCCGCGCGCGCAGGCAGAGCGTCAGCCCAGTGTAGTCGGCCATCCCTCCGTAGGTCAGCAGCCCTGGCTTCTCGCGTGCGCCGATCTGGAGCCCGTTCGCCGTCATCGCCGGCTCGTAGAGGGCCCGTCCCCCGAAGCCCGGGAACCTGTCGGGGACGCTTGCGGTGATCTCGTGCGCCTGACGGCGGTCGCTTCTCGTCGTGGGGAATGCAAAGGCCGCGTTGGTCGTGCATGCAGGCGGCGCGAGAGACGTCCGGAAGACGCTTGCGAGGTAGGAGGCCGCGCCGTCGACGGCGGACCATGTTCCAGTGAACGACCAGCCGGTGACTTTTTCGGCGGAGAGCCCGGACGGAGGGTCGATGCGCTCGGTCGCGTCGTCGAAGTCGATCTCGAGGCTGTTGAAGCCCCACTGCGACTGCGAGCCCGGCTGGAGATCCGTGAAGAAGATGCGCAGACGGCGGACGTCGTCTTCCGCCCTGAACGTGAACCGCTGTTCGCGGCAGCTGTCGGCGGAGGGGGCCTGGGCCGCCCGGTTTGTGACGACTGTCGCACCAACTTCGTCCATGCCGCCGAATGCCAGGAACCGCGTCGCCTCGTTCGAGCACCTGATGGCGGCGCGGACCTCCACGATGGCCTTGCGGAAGCGCGGCGAGACGGCTACGCTGTCCCTTGTCCTGAATCTGACGCTTCCGTCGCTGTACGAGTCGATGTTCGCCAGGGTCCAGCCGTTGGTGAAGCCTGTGCCGACGGCAATCCAGTCCTCGATCGCGACTCGCACCGTCTCCGCGCGCAAGGCCGGGACGGCCGCGGACGAAATCGCCACGGCCAGCACGAAGGGCTTCATGATCCCGAAAACTGCCATAGGCGCGGTATTATATCAAAACAGCATGACGTCCGCCATTGCGGGCTTACGGCAGCCTGAAGTCCACGCCCTTTTCCTCGAAGTACGCGTTGAACATGACCTGCGCGGGGATGTCGAGCCCGTCCTTCACCTTCAGCTCGTATCCGGACATCTCGCGGAGCCGGGCGGCGGCGAATTTCGAGAACGCCTCGCGCAGACCCGCGGCGGAGAGCAGCCCGAATCTGTCGCAGTCTTCGGCGAGGCGCGCAAGGTCCTCCCGGTCCGCCCTGCCGTCGTCGGCGTTCGTTCCAAACACCCGTTCGAAGAACGTCTTTCTCTCGACCGTGGTGCGCTGCAGGGTGTAGTCTACGGAAATGATCTTGGGCGGAGGCAGGCAGATGGTCACCGTCTTCGCCTTCCCGTCCACTTCGGGAGGCGGGGCTTTGGCGAGGTCGTAGCCCGTCTTGATCGTGTATACCGTCTCGCGGACCGTGTCCGTCGAGGCCGTGGAGCCGATGTGCACGACCTTCCAGACGAGCTTTCTTGTCGCAAGCTCCGCTATCGGCGAGTTCTCGCTTATGACGGATGAGGCGAACTCCAGGGCGTTCGCCTCGCGCATCCTGATGTACGCGAAGACCGCGGCCGCCGCGACGAGCGCTACGGCGGCGACCTTCGCCGGGAGCCCGACGTACGCCTTCAGTACTTCACGCATGACGCTATCGTCGCGAGCAGCGCGGCCGCCACCGCCGCGAGGATCGCAATCGCCTTTCCTTGCTTCGACATGCCGTGCATTATAGCAAATTGCGTCGCGAAGGTCATATGCCGACTTCACGCGGCTTAGGGCCCGCCCTGGTTTTTGAGTCGCGCCCCTTTCCGTTTCGTTTCCTAGATGAGAATTTCATGCGGAAAATTCTTGCCGAATTCCCGATGGCGCTGTTTTCGGCGTCTTGCCGCGCGGAACACTTGGGCGCCCGGCATTTCCCCTTTGCGGTTTTCGGATCGTCCAGAAGAACCGCCTCCGGCGAGACCATCCGGTCGACATCGGCGAAGAGACGCGAGAAGACGGGCTCCGGATCCGCGAGGAGCGATTCGACGGACTCCCTCCGCGGCACGTCGAGAAGGGCGGAGGTGGGGGTCGGGTCCTTCGTGTCCGTCGCCTGCCTCAGCCTCGTCGCGAGCGCC
>JAFRJH010000082.1 GCA_017432385.1 Kiritimatiellia bacterium | reverse complement strand
CGTTGATGCCAACCTTGATTGCCATTTTCGTTTTTTCCTTTTGTTTAGTTTAGTTAGTGTTCACTGTTTAAGATCATTGCGCCAGCCCGCGGCGCGCGGAGCCGTCAGGCGCAGCGCGCAGGGGGATGACGCCCCACTTCACGCCTTGGTGACCTTGCCGGCCTTGAGGCAGCGCGTGCAGACCGTGATCCGCTTGACGTTGCCCTTCGCGTCCGCGGCGCGGACGGTCTGGAGGTTCGGAAGGAAACGGCGCTTGGTGATGCCGGTCGTGTGGAGACCGATGCCGCCCTTGTACTTGGGCGAGCCCTTGCGGACGACGACATTGCCGACCGAGGGACCCTTGCCGCATATTTCGCAGACTCTGGACATTTTCGTGTTCCTTTCGCTTTATGCCGCTCAGTTGCCGGGCTGCCATTCGACGTTCGCGAACGCCGCCTCGAAGGCGTTGCCGAGCGAGTCGCTGCCGGCGGTCTTGGAGGAGACCGGCTCCGGAGTCTCGCCCGCGGCCTCGGCCTCGAGCTTCTTGACCTCGTCCTCGGTCATCGACATCGCGCGGATGGACAGGCCGATGCGGCGCTCGCCGCGGTCGACCTTGACCACGCGGGCCTCGACCTCGTCGCCCTCCTTGAGGACGTCCTTGACCTTCTCGACGCGCTGGTCGCTGATCTGCGAGATGTGGACGAGCCCGTCCACGCCGTCCTCGAGCTCGACGAACGCGCCGAACGAGGCGATCTTGGAGACCTTGCCCTTGACGACGGAACCGACGGCGTACTTCGCCGCGATCTCGCTCCACGGATCGGTCTGGGCCTGCTTGAGGCCGAGGCTGATGCGCTGCTCCTTCGGGTTGACGTCGAGGACGACCGCCTCGACCTCGTCGCCCTTCTTGAGGCACTCGGACGGGTGGTTGATCTTGCGCGTCCAGCTCATGTCGCTGACGTGGATCATGCCGTCGATGCCCTCCTCGAGCTCGACGAACGCGCCGTACGCCGTGAAGTTGCGGACGCGGCCCTTGACCTTCGAGCCGACCGGGAAGCGGTCCTGGACCGTATCCCAGGGGTTCGCCTGGGTCTGGCGGATGCCGAGGGCGATCTTCTGGTTCTCGACGTCCACGGAGAGGACGACGACCTGGACCTCGTCGCCGACCGAGAGCATGTCGCTCGCGCGGGCGACGCGCTTCGTCCAGCTGAACTCGCTGATGTGCACAAGTCCCTCGATGCCGGGGGCGATCTCGACGAACGCGCCGTACGCCGCGAGGTTGACGACCTTGCCCGAGACGCGGGCGCCGACCGGGAACTGGTCCTGGATCGAGTTCCAGGGGTTCTCCGTCGTCTGCTTGAGGCCGAGGCTGACGCGCTCGCGGTCGCGGTCGACGTCGAGGACCATGACCTCGACCTCCTGGCCGACCTTGAGCATCTCGCTCGGATGCTTGATGCGGCCCCAGCTCATGTCGGTGATGTGGAGGAGGCCGTCGAGGCCGTCGAGGTCGATGAACGCGCCGAAGTCGGTGATGTTCTTCACGCGGCCCTTCTTGATCTCGCCCTTCTGGAGCGAGGCGAGGAGCTCGGCCTTCTTCTCGGCGAGCGTGCCTTCGATGAGCTCGCGCCTGGAGACGATGAGGTTGCGCCTCTCGTTGGAAATCTTGATGACCTTGAAGTCGAAGGTCTGGCCCACGTAGGGCTCGAGCTCCTTGACGGGAGTGACCTCGACCTGGCTGCCCGGGAGGAACGCCTCGACGTCGTCGATCTGGACGAGGAGGCCGCCGCGGACCGCGCTCTTGATGGTGCCGGTGACGACGCAGCCCTCGACATAGCGCTCGAGGATCTTCTCCCAGCGGATCTTGTCGTCGGCCGCCTTCTTGGAAAGGACGACCGTTCCGGTCTTGTCGTTCTCGAGCTCGCGGAGCATGACGGTGACCTTGTCGCCGACCTTGACCTCGGCGCCTTCGCCGAATTCGGAGATGTCGACCGACCCCGAGCTCTTGTATCCGATGTCGATGTAGACTTCATCGCCCTTGATGGCGCTGACGGTGCCCTCGACGAGGCTCCCGTTCTTGAACTTGGACTCCTGACCCGCCTGGGCGAGCATCTCCGCCATGATGGAGGAGCGCTCCGCAGGAGGCGTGGGCTTGCGAATAGCCATTTGCTATGTACTTTTCTTGGTTTGTTTACGTTCGCGGTTTTCAGCCGTGTCCACCCCGTTTTTGGGCGTGGAGCGAATATTTTATCAAATTTTCCCTCACAAATGCAATGGGGAACGCTTTGCATTCGGATTCGGGGACTTCCTCCGGCCTCTGCCGTCCGCTCGGCCCTTTCCGTCCGCGCGGCCCTTCAGCTTCGCGATCTGGTCGCGGAGATAGGCCGCGCGCTCGAATTCCAGATCCTCGGCCGCAGCCAGCATCTCGTTCGTGAGCTCCGCGAGAAGCTCGGCGCGGTCGGAGGCGGCCTTCGGCTCGGGAACCGCCTGCACGGGGTCGCCGGAAGAGCGGAACAGGTATGTGGACTCGTTTATCGCGCGTTTCACTGAATGCGGGGTCACGTGGTGGGCCTCGTTGTACGCAATCTGCCTGCGGCGGTGGTCCTTCGTGATGCGCACGAGGTCTCGGATGGCGTCCGTCCTGTGGTCCGCATAGAGTATCACCCTGCCCTTCTCGTGGCGCGCGGCACGCCCCGCGGTCTGGAGGAGCGACGTCGTGGAGCGGAGGAAGCCCTCCTTGTCCGCGTCCAGGATCGCCACGAGAGCCACTTCCGGAAGGTCCAGGCCCTCGCGCAGGAGGTTGATCCCGACCAGCACGTCGAACTCGCCCTTCCTGAGCCGCTGGAGTATCGCGACGCGCTCTATCGCGTCGATGTCGCTGTGGAGGTACTCGACGCGGATTCCCGTGTCGTGCAGGTAGGAGGTCAGGTCCTCGGCGCTCCGCTTGGTGAGCGTCGTGACGAAGACGCGGTCTCCCGCGTCCGCCACCTTCCGTATCTCGGCAATGAGGTCGTCGACCTGGTTCTTCAGCGGGCGTATCTCCACCTCCGGGTCGAGAAGTCCGGTCGGACGTATCACCTGCTCGGCGACGGTCTTCGCCTCGGAGAGCTCGAACTCCCCCGGCGTCGCGGAGCAGTAGACGATCTCCCGCACCTTCGACGTGAACTCCTCGAACCTGAGCGGGCGGTTGTCCTTCGCGCTCGGCAGGCGGAACCCGTACTCGACCAGCTTGTCCTTGCGCGCCTGGTCGCCGTTGTACATCGCTCGCAGCTGCGGAAGCGACACGTGGCTCTCGTCGACGATCGTCAGGACATCGTCGGGGAAGTAGTCGATGAGGCATTCCGGCGGCGAGCCGGGCGCGCGGCCGGAGAGCGGGCGCGAGTAGTTCTCGATTCCGTTGCAGTATCCCAGTTCGCGCATCATCTCGATGTCGTACTCCGTCCGCTCCCTCAGGCGCTGCGCCTCGAGGAGCTTGCCCTTCGACTCGAACCACGAGAGGCGGTCCTCCAGCTCGGCCTCGATCCTCTTGAACGCCGACTCGAACCTGTCCTTCCCCATCACGAACTGCTTCGCGGGCGTCACGACCGCGGCCGGCATCGAGACCCCGCACTTCCCGGTCAGGGGGTCGAGAGTCCGTATCGAGTCGACCTCGTCGCCGAAGAACTCGACCCGCAGGGCCTTCGTCTCGTACGCGGGGAAGATGTCCACGACGTCGCCGCGCATGCGGAACACGCCCGGCCTGAAGTCGAAGTCGTTGCGGGCGTACTGCGCCTCGACAAGCCGCGCCGCGAGCGCGGACCGCGACAGCTCCTCGCCGGCCTTGAAGCCGACGGCGAGGTCGCGGTACTCGTCGGACTCGCCGAGCCCGTATATGCAGCTGACCGACGCGACGACGATCACGTCGCGCCGCGCGATCAGCGCGTTCGTCGCGGCGAGGCGGTAGCGCTCTATCTCCTCGTTTATCGACGCGTCCTTCTCGATGTAGGTGTCCGTCTGCGGTATGTACGCCTCGGGCTGGTAGTAGTCGTAGTAGGAGATGAAGTACTCGACCGCGTTCTCGGGGAAGAACTCCCTGAGCTCGGAGAAGAGCTGCGCGGCAAGCGTCTTGTTGTGGGAGATGACCAGCGTCGGACGGTTCCATTTCGCGATGAGGTTGGCCATCGTGAACGTCTTGCCGGAGCCGGTCACGCCCCGCAGGACGAGCCGGTCGTCGCCGCGCTTCAGCCCCTCGTAGAGCGCCTCGACCGCCTCGGGCTGGTCGCCGGTCGGCTTGAACTTCGACTCTAGCCGGAAGACGCCCATCTGCCCTCCCTTCCGCCCGTCAGTGCTCCTTGATCGTGCCCTTGAGCACAGCGATGAAGGCGCTCTGGGGAACGTTGACGTGCCCGAACTCCTTCATCCTCGCCTTGCCGCGCTTCTGCTTCTCGAGCACCTTCATCTTGCGCGTGACGTCGCCGCCGTAGAGCTTGGCGAGGACGTCCTTGCGGAACGGGCGTATGTCTTCGCGCGCGATTATCTCCCTGCCGATCGCCGCCTGGACCGGGATCTTGAACTGGTGCGGGGGTATCGTCTCGGCGAGGGCCTTGCACATCTGGATGCCGCGGGCGCGCGCCTTATCGCGGTGGACCATCGTGGCGAACGCGTCGACCGTCTCGCCGTTGAGGAGGATGTCCATCTTCACGATGTCAGATATCTGGTAGCTGTTCGGCTCGTAGTCCATCGAGGCATAGCCGGGGCTGACGCTCTTCAGGGTGTCGTGGAAGTCGATGAGTATCTCGTTCAGGGGGAGCATGCAGTGGAGCATCACCCTCTTCGCGTCGATCGTCTCGGTGCCCTCCACCTGCCCGCGCCGGTCCATCACGATGCGCATCACGTCGCCGATCGACTCCGACGGAGTGATGATGCGCGCCTTCAGGATGGGCTCCGAAATCGACTCCAGCGCCGACGGGTCGGGCATCTGGAGCGGGTTGTCGAGGTCCTTCTCCTCGCCGTTCTTGAGCTTGAGCTTGTAGACGACGCCCGGGGACGTCGAGATGATGTCGAGCCCGAACTCGCGCCTCAGCCGCTCCTGCACGATCTCCATGTGGAGAAGCCCGAGGAACCCGCACCTGAAGCCGAACCCCAGCGCGAGCGAGCTCTCGTGGTGGAAGGTGAAGGCGGAGTCGTTGAGGTGCAGCTTCTCCAGCCCCGCCTCGACCTTCTGGAACTCGTCGGTGCTCATCGGGTATATGCCGCAGAAGACCGTCGGGCGTATGTCCTGGAAGCCGGGAAGCGGCTCGGACGCCCCGAGCTTCGAAGTCGTCACCGTGTCGCCGATCTTGATCTCGCTCGGATCCTTGACCGTGCCGACTATGTAGCCCACCTCTCCCGCGGAAAGCCTCTCGACGGGCTTCTTCGTCGGCGAGAAGACGCCGACCTCG
>JAFRJH010000081.1 GCA_017432385.1 Kiritimatiellia bacterium | reverse complement strand
TGCCGTCCGGCGCGCGGGCGCGGCCGAGCCGCCCCAGGCGCACGGAGGGGAAATACTCGAATTCGGAGCCGAAGACCCCGGCAAGATGCGCCGCCTTCGCGTCGTCGAGGCGCGTCGCCAGCGCCGGGAGCTGCCCGTGCGCGCGCAGGGACGAGAGGACAGACGCGACCTGGTCCGCGCTCTTCCCCTCGCCGAACACGACTTCGGCCACGCCCTGACGCCCGAGCCTCGCGAGATCGACGCGCGCGAAGCCGAGATCGTCCACTGCCGCGGGCTCAGGCATGCGCCCTGATCCGTCCGGCGACGGCAAGCGCGGCGTACACGACGGCCCCCGCGGCGAGGATTATGAAACCGAGGATGGTGTCCTCGCGGCTGATGTCGAGAAGCGGCTCGCCGTCAAGCCGGTTGGCGATGCAGTCCACGGACCACATCAGCGCCGCGCCCCAGAACATCAGCATCGTCGTGAACGCGGCGCCCGCGGGCCTTCCGGCCCTCCGCTGCACGGCGAAAAGAACGGTGAAGGCCACCGCCGCGGCTATGGTCATGAGCTCGCACATGCCTCAGCGCCCCCCTTCTACGGCGAGCCTTCCGGCGCGCTCGCGGACAGCGGAAACAAGGACCATGGCCGTCCAGACCGCGACGAGGAGAACCGCCATGGCCACGCCGCGCGTCGCCATCTCGTGCAGCATCCCGGCAGTCTCGCCGTCCTTGACCGCCGTGAGAAAAGGCGGCGTGAAGATTATCTCGCCGTGGTATATGTGCTCGATCGCCAGGAGGAAGCTCCCGCCGAACATCATGCGCCCGAGCCAGCCGAGCCTCGCGACGAACGGATTGCGGCGCGTCCTCTCGGGAAGCGCGCGCCTGGCCGCCTCTGCCGCGACTGCCGTCGCGAGCGGTACTGTGAAACATGCCATTCTGTCTGCTCCTTTCCTTGTCGTGTGCGGTTTTCATCCCCGCAGGTTGAAATAGCAGGCCGCCGCGAAGACCAGCGCCATCATGAGACAGCTCAAGACCTTCATGGTCATGCCCGCGAGAAATCCGATAAAGGCGCCGAACGCACCCTTGAACGCCCTGCCGGCGGACCGGCCCGCAAGAAGCTCGCCGAGGAAGGCGCCGAGGAACGGCCCGACAAGGATGCCGCCCTGGAGGACGAAAAACAGGCCTGCGATGGTGCCGACTACGCAACCGACCTGCCCCGCGCGGGTGCAGTCGAACCTGCGGGCCCCGAGAGCCGGCACGACATAGTCGAAGACGGTAACGGCCGCGATGAAGGCCCCTGCCACGGCGAAGGCGAGGACAGGAGGGTTGACGTGGCTGCCGACGCCGAGGGCGGCGAACAGCGAGCAGTACGCGACGAACGGACCCGGCACTACGGGAACGAAGCAGCCGGCAAGCCCAACCAGGAGCAGGAGCGCGCCGAAGGACATGTACGCGACATCAGCCATGGGCCTCCGCAAAACGTTCAAGCTCCCTGTTCGCCTCCAGCTCGCCCGCCTTGATCGCGAACCTGAGAATGCGCACGCGGCAGCGCGAAATGTGGCGGACCGGCGGCTGAATGAGTATCTCCGGCTTGTCGAGCTGGAGCCCGGCGTTGGTCCAGGCGTTCTCTATGAGCCTGCAGCCGTAGTTGAAGACCGCCCCGATGGAGGGACGGCTCTTCGGCGTCACCGTCTTCCTGTACGACCGGCCCAGGTTGACGTCGACGCCGATGACGACGTCCGCCCCCATCTCGCGGCAGGCGGTCACGGGAAGCGCGTTCATGATGCCGCCGTCTATGAGCCACCTGTCGCCGAACTTGACGGGCTTGAAGAGCGCCGGGACCGCGCAGCTCGCCTTGACCGCGGTCATAAGGTCGCCATCGCCTATGTGCACCTGCTCGCCCGTGTAGATGTCGGCTGCGAGAAGGCACAGCTTGGTCGGGAGCTCGGCGAACGTCTTCTGGGGAATGATCTCCCTCACCATGCGCTCTATGCCGGACCCCTTCAGCCACCCGCCGCCCCACGGGATGCGGAACTCGAAGAACATGTTGGCGGCCTTCCACCACGTGAGGTTGTCGAACCACTTCTCGGCCGTCTCGACGTTGCCGGAAGCGCATATCGCGCCGAAAAGCGACCCGCTGCTGCAGCCGCAGATGTGCGAGACACTGATCCCGTGGCTCCTGAGCGCGCGCATGACGCCGAGATGCGCGGCCCCGCGCGCGCCGCCGACGCCAAGCGCGAGCCCCACGTTCTTGCCTTCGAAATACTTTCCGAGATCGGTCATTGCGGGCTATTATAGCAAAAACCGCGGATGCGGTCAGCGGCAATCGCAATCTCGGCCGGCGGACGGGGCTCCGCTCCCGTAGTCGGCCTCCAGGCGGCGGACCGCGGCGTCAAGGAAAGACTCGGGGGTCGACGCGCCGCTGGTGACGCCAAGATGCGACACGCCCGATAGATCAAGCGCGCGGAGCTCGTCCATCGTCCCCGCCCTGAACGCACGGCAGCGCGCGACTTCGCAGAGACGGCGGGTGTTTGACGAGCTGGCGCTCCCAAGAACGAGGATCGCGTCGCCGTCGAAGGCCTTCACGGCGTCCTGCCGCTCCTTCGTGGCGTTGCAGACATCGGCCGTCGTTTCGACCTCGAACCGCTCGCGGAGAGCCGCGACGATTTCGCGCACCTCGTCAGCGTTCATCGTCGTCTGCGAGACGACGCCGACCGGACCGCCCGGCATCCCGACGGCCCGGGCCTCCTCAACCGAGCAGATGACAGCGGCGTCCGGCGCCTCGCCCAGGATGCCCTTCACCTCGGCGTGCGACGCCTTCCCGATCACGACGACTGGCATCCCGCGGGCCGCGAACCCGCGCGCGGCGCGGTGCACCCGGTCGACGAACGGACACGTCGCGTCGACGACGTTCAAACGCCTTGCGGCGGCCCTGGCGCGCACTTCGGGGCATACGCCGTGCGCCGAAAAGAGGACGGTCGCCCCCTCTGGAACGTCGTCGAGGCTTTCGACAAACGCAAAACCGCGCTTTTTCATGTCCGCGACGACTATCTCGTTGTGGACGAGCTCGTGGAGGCAGTAGAGCGAGCGGCCCGGGGAGTCCGCGAGCCTGAGCGCCTTGCGCAGCGCGCCGGTGACGCCGGCGCAGAATCCATGCGGATTGATTACGGAAATCTTCATTTTGCAGGCGCTCCGCCAGGCTTCTTCCGGGGCAGGCCCCCCTTTGCCGCGCGCAGACGCCTGAGCATTGGCATGATTTCGGCACGGAACGTCTCGTCCAGGTCGAAGTAGCACACCCCCGCCATGCCGCGCGCCGCCGCGAGGGCCGTCTGACGCCGCACCGCGTCCGCATCCAGCGTCACGCCGTCCGCGGTGACGCCGATTCCGGAAATCGTCCTTGCGGCGCGCTTTGCATCCTTGGACTGCTGGTCGAGGTAGCGGACGCATTCGCCCTCGTCCGCCGTGTAGTTCATCGGCAGCACATAGTCCAGAAGCCCATAGTCAAGCCAGTCGTTCCAGTCCTGCCCCACGTCCCTTAGGCAGCTTGGATACGACGGAAAGACCGCCGCGGAAAGCAGAATCCCGGGACGCGCCCTCCTGACACGGCGGCCGACGTCGCGCACGAACGCCGTCAGCAGCTCCGGCTGGCGCTCGGCATCGCTCTTCGAGCTCCAGCGGACGTAGTCGAGGTGGATTCCGTCCACTTCGTAGTCGCGGGCGATCTGCTCGGCCGCCGCAGCGACCGCGTCGCGGCGCTCCTGCGGCGTCGGCTCGCGCTCCGCGCCCTGAAAGCAGCAAATCCATGCGTGGACTCGCACGCCGTGCGCCTTGCCCGCGGCCGCACACGCCTTGATCATGTCGCCGAGAATGCGGCCCTTGTGGAACCTCGTGTCCATGAAAACGTCCGTGATGCCGGCCTCGGCAAGCTCGGACATCGTCATCTCCCAGTCTCCGCCATGGAGACCCCGTCCAGTATGGTCCCAGACGCCGACGATCTTCGGCGGCCTCCAGTCCGCTTCTGGCACCCGGCCGCCCGCAGGCGTCTCCGCGAAGACGCACTGCAGCATGGCGAGCGGCACGACCAGCGCAGCCAGGCACCTGAACGAAACCGAAACCGCGTCCATGGCCGCCTTCCTATCGAACGATCACCGAAAGGCCCACCAGCTTTCCGCAATAGAGCCGCTTGACGCCGCCCTCAGCGACGATCCTGAACTTGCGCGAACCGGTTGCGGTGCACCAGCTCGTCTCGCCGCCCGGTCCGGCGATGTCGGACGCAGTGGCCACCAGATCCCATCTCATCGTGTCCGCCAGCCCGTCGACGAGGAACTGCGCGTCGGAGGCGGGAATCGTCAGCGTCCCGGAGAACACAGGCGGCGCCGCGAAGCTCGCCGTTGCGCCGCCGCCGACAGCGAGGTCGCCCAGGGTGGACGCGGCCTCGACCCTGAGCGAACCGGCGCTGACGGAAGCCGACCCGAGAGTCGGCCCGACGTCGCCCGCGAAGAGCACGGTTCCCGCGTTGACCGTCAGGTTGCTGATCTGCGAGGGGCAGTTGTTCGTCGAGTTGAACACGAGCGAACCCGAGCCAACCTTGACGAGGTTCGCCGCGGGGGCGTCGAGCGGATCGTAGAACGTGATCGTGTGCGCGGCATCGTCCTTCGGGCTCTGCGTATTCACCGTCACGGTGCCGGTCATGATCGACGCGCGGTCTGCCGGCCCGATCGTCGCGGCAATCGAGTCATACGCGCCCTCCCTCGGTCCGTACACCCAGTCCTTCGTCGCACCGAGCGTCGTTCCGTCCGTCATGCGGAAGCGCGTGGGGAAGTTGGGGTTCTGCGTTGTACCTTCGCTGGTGCCGTCGTTCCGGTACGTCGCCGTATACCAGTCTCCGTTCATGTAAAGCTTCAGCGTGCCGCCGAAGTTTATGTAGTGGTTCGCAACGTCTGCGGTACGCCCGGCCCTTGCGCTCGCCGCGTAGATCGCGCCCTTGCCGGTGTAGTACTGTTCGGTTGGCCCTCCGACAAGCCGACCGCTCTCCTGGTCGCTCTTGATGTAGAGCGTTCCGTCGATGACGTTCTCGAGCTCACCGTACCAGAAGACGCAGTCGCCGTCCTTGACGGTCATTTCGGCCCCTTCTTCTACGACGAACCGCCCGATGTAGCCTGCGTTTTCCACAAGCCCGCGGAAGTACTGGTTCCGGATCGTGAACTTGCCGCCGGGGAGAACCGTAAGGCAGGACGGCTTGCCGGCCGAGGAAGTCTTGAACGAGAAGATGCCGACCGAACAGTCACCGTTGACCCGCACATCGCCGCCGACGACGAAATACTTCCAGTTGCCGGACGCGTTGAATCCGCCAGTCAGCTTGATCGCGCCGCCGCCGTCGGAAATCAAGCCCACATGTTCGGGTCCGAAATCGACGAAAGACGTGATTGTCTGGTCGAACGCCGAATGCGACGCAATCGACGCATTGGACGCGGTTGTGCTGCCGCGCCCGCCGCTGGTGGCGGTGAGCGTCAGGTCACCGGAGCCGGACAGAGTGAACGGGCCGGCGGAAGCGCGGAACACGAGCCCCGACACCGTGTTGACCAGGTTGTTGTATGGTGTCAGGCGGTCGAGGCCGCCGAAGGCCACGATGTCGTCCGTCGTCGGCATGGTCCCGTTGTTCCAGTTCGCGGCATCGCTCCAGTTGTCGCTCGTCTGGCTCTTGCCGATCCACTCGAGCCCGCTCGCCGGCGCGTCCTTGTAGAGGACGAGGTCGCCGTTGAGCGTTCTGGCCGACCAACCCTCCGTGTCGCCGAGGAGCGTGACATGGTCGGCGAAGTCGCCCTCGAACCCGGCCCCGGCCACGACAGGACGGATCCCCGCCTCGTATCCGGACGGTATCGTGATCTCCATCGTCCAGTTGCCCGCGCCGAACGACGCGCCCGCCGCGAATGCAGTCCCGGCCCTGAACGCGAGATGCGCGTCGCCGGACATCGCCAGCGAAGTCGCAGCGACCGTGCCGGTCACCACGAGCGACGCGCTGTCGGAAAGCGACAGGTTCGCGCATGTAAAGATGGGATTGCCATCGCCGTTCGCATTGCAGACAACGGCCTTGGCGTTGCCTGAAAGCGTCGCATCGCCGGAAAGTATGACGTAGCGCTTGACGTCGAGGGACGAATCCTCGTCCATCGTCAGCGATTTCACGTTCCTGCGGGATTCTTCGGTCTTGTGCCCCAGATATTCACTCGCCGTCAGTTTTGCACTGTCAGTCAGGACAATGTTGCCGAGCGCATACCCGTTGGCGCAGGATATTGTCGAGCTTTCCGTTCCGACAAAATCGAGACCCGGTTGCTCAACACTGCCCAATGCACAAGTGCCAACGCCCTTCACCGTCAGCGCGCCATCACAGTCGAAGAGCTTTGAAAGCGTGAGCGTACGGGGCGTCGTCTTGTCTGTGTAGTCCGTCGTGTCAACAGTCGCCGCGCCAACGACCCTGTTCGTCCACCTGTCGAAAAGTGCATCGCCACCCCACAATCCGATCGTCGATCCCCCGCCGATCTCAAACCGGTTCTTGTTGTAGGCGGGACTGCTGCTGCTGATGTAGAAGTCGCGAACGTACATGCTCGGACCGTTCAGCCGAAGCACGAGGCCGGAGGAATTCCCGCCGTTGAACCTCCAAACGTGGAAAGTTCCATTTCCCGATATCGTCTTGGTGGCGTTGGTGTACGCCAAGTCCACCCGGCAGTTGGTGTCGGTGAAGTTGTTCGCCCGAATCTCGCCGCCTTCCATGACCCATTCCTCGTCCGCGCCTTCCTCCTGCGAAAACGGCAGGAACAACGCCCTAAGCGCCAGCACGGCGCCGTCGGCGATCCTGAACGAAGCCCCCGACTCGACCCGCAGGTCCTTCACAAGTGTCGCGGTCGAGGAATCCTTCATCTCGAACGACGAACCTGAAACTATCTTGACGTGTTGCGCCGTCATCTGCGCGGAATCGCAAAGCGTCACGCTAGCCTTGTTCTTCGTGCAGCAGGTGTCGCCTTGATCCGATCTTCCCTCATAAACAAGCGCTTTGTGAAAGACGTTCGTACCTTCTATATACGAGCTCCAGTCGGCTGTATTTTTGCAAACAACATCCACGTCCCAGTCAGTCAGGCTAGGGGCGCTGTCGACGGAAAACAGAGTGGCACGGTAGTTGTTGATTGTACCGCTACCAGTGAAGTTGATGCCGGCGGTTCTGCTCGAGGAACTAATTATGCCGTATGTATCCACACTCCCGTCGACAGTTACGGTTATCGCCTCGTCATAGGGGCTTCCGAACTTCGAATAGCGCGTCGAATCGGGATAGGCGTCCCAGTTGACCTCGTAGCCAACGCCCCAGACGCCGGCGGCGCCACCATTCCATAGCGAGGTTTCGTTGGCGCGCAAAGGCATCGATGCCGATGCAAGAATGACAGTTGTCAGACAGAATGCCCCTTTTGTTCCGATCATGGCTTTGCCCCTCCTCTGGCGGGAAGCGCCCACTGGCGAACACCCCCGACTTCTTCCGTATTCTATCATTTCTCCGACTAATCGCGCAAGAGGCGGACGGAAGCTTTTGCTATAATATGCGGAGTGAAACGCATTCTGGACATCGTCTTGACCCTGGTCGCCATGCCGCTGTGGCTGCCGCTCCAGCTCGCCGTCGCGGCGCTTGTCGCGCTGACGATGGGATTTCCCGTCCTGTTTCGCCAGGAACGCGCGGGGAAAGGCGGTGTGCCGTTCACTTTCCTCAAGTTCCGCACCATGCTGAGCGGCGACGGTCCGGACGCAGAGCGCATAACGCGCGTCGGACGTTTTCTCCGCCGCACATCGCTGGACGAGCTGCCCCAGCTCTGGCATGTCCTTTCCGGCAGGATGTCGCTCGTCGGCCCCCGCCCCCTTCCCGCGGCATATCTGCCGCGCTACAGCGCCGAGCAGTCGCGGCGGCATGAAGTCCGCCCCGGAATCACCGGCTGGGCGCAGGTCAACGGCAGGAACTCGATAACCTGGGACGAGAAACTCGCCCTCGACGTCTGGTACGTCGACCACAGGTCCATCCTGCTGGACGCGAAGATCCTCTGCCTGACGGTCTTGAGGACCGCCGCGCAAAGCGGCATCGACCACTCCGGTTCCGAGACAATGCCCGAATTCACGGGCCGCGCAACGCGCGGCTAGGCGCCGCATGGCGGATCCCACGAGAGATCGATGCGCGTAGACGTCCCGGACGGCGCCTCGAAAGTGCGCGGGACGGGCTTCGTCGTCACCCAGAGTCCGCCGCGGCGGAAGACCGGCAGCCCGGTCTCGCCCGCCGGTTCATGCAGCGAAACGAAGAGGGGCGTCGACTGCTGGACAAGGAACTCGACGTCGTAGCCGCTCTCGGCGAGGTACTGCAGGTTCTCGCGTCCGTTCTCAGGGCTCGCCACGAAGCGCGAGACGCCAAGCTCGGCGAGGGCGGCGAGGGCGGACGAGTTGAATGCGTAGAGCGTCCAGTCCGCCGTGATGTCCGAGACCCCCAGCGCCTTCAGCATCCTGAGCGTCGCGAGGTCGGAAGCCTCCCACCTGTCGTAGCCCTCGCGCAGCCAGCGCTTCACGGCGACGCGAAGGCGGTTGAAGTCGGGTTCGGACGTGTAGACGGGAAGCGCGAGGCGCATCGGCGCGTCGGCGGCGTTCGCCGCCGCCAGCTCGGACATCTCCTCGTCGTCCGTTCCGGCGTCGATTGCGACGACGATCTCGTCCCATCCGCCCCCGTATAAATCACCCCATTCCTTACTAGCATTTCCTCTAGATAACCCATTTTACACTCCACATTTAGCTTCTACTC
>JAFRJH010000080.1 GCA_017432385.1 Kiritimatiellia bacterium | reverse complement strand
GGTCAGCGCGGCGGCGGTCAGCGCGGCGGCGGATTCCCCGGCGGAATGCCCGGCGGCGGATTTCCCGGAGGGGGAGGAGGAATGAGGCGATGAGGAGGGGAAATGCCCTTATACTGGCGCTCACCACGATCGCGGTCCTCTCGATCCTGGTCATAGCCTTCGTCTACGAAGCTCGTCAGCAGAGCGGACTCAACATCTACGTGCGCGAGCGCAACCGCGTGACCAGGCTTGTTGACGCCGGGCGCATCCTGGGCGAGGTCGTGCTCCTCAACTATACATCCGTCTCGGAGTGGACCCGAGACCAGGATGACGAGCAGATGATGGAGGAGGACCGCTGGTTCCGGGAGAAGCAGGACCTGAAAAGCTACGGAAAGTGCACGATAGGTCCGATACTCCTCGACGAGGAGGACGAGGGCTCGGGCACCGTGACGATCGACATACAGTCGGTGAACTCCGGCGAAAAGGGCGTCATAAACATCAACGAGCTCTACAAGAACGGAGGCGACGGAAAGTACGTCGAGCGCTGGTGGATGATATTCCTTTCGCACAACATCCCCGAGGAGCTCTCGACGCCGAAGGACGGCACGATCAACCTCTGGAACATCCTCATCGCGTCGTGGGACGACTGGCGCGACGACGACGACACCGTCTCCTCCATCGACGGCGAGGAGTGCGGAGCCGAGAACCAGTGGTACGAGGAGTTCGAGCGCGACAACAAGATCGACGACGAGGACAAGCGGCGGCCGCGCAACGGCCCGATTCCGGACATCAAGGAGCTCTCGTACGTCCGCGGCTTCCGCGAATACCCTCAGGTCCTCACCGGCGGAGTCATAAATCCGTGGGAGACGCGAAAGGAGGACCAGATAACGGTGCGCGGAATCGAGAGCCTGTTCTGCACCGAGGGTTCCTCGAAGATCAACATAAACAGCTGCCAGAGCGTGGACGCCCTCATTACGGTGCCCGGCGTCTACCAGGACCCGGAGGACGGGGAGAAGTCCCTTTCCGAGGCGATGAACGTCGCCCAGATGATTCTCGGCGGCCTTACGGTGATGCCGGAAGACCGCGATGTGGACGAAACCCGCGAATGGTGGCCGTACAAGGACTGGAACGACCTTACGGAGCGCGTCGACGAGGACATCGGGAACGAGGCGAGCTCCTACTTCGACTTCGGCGCGTCCGCCAACACGGTCTTCAAGATGAAGATAACCGGCGAGTCGATGGGCATGACGCACGAGGTGCAGGCCGAATGCTATGTCCGCGACAAGAAGATCCGCTACATCAAATGGCGAGAGGACTGACGTCCCGCTGGAAAACAAGGAAGGAGTCCGGCATGTTCGAAAAGACCGTGGAGGCGCTCAGACGGCGCGGGTTCGAGGCGGAGGCAGTGGCCACGAAGGCCGAGGCGTGCGCGCTCGTGATGAAGGAGGCGGAGGGGGCCGCGAGCGTCGGCTGGGGCGGCAGCGAGACGATCAAGGAGATCGGCGCGCGGGAACTGCTGGAGAACAGCGGCAGGGAGGTGCGCGACCACGCCCTCGAATGCGACCTGTTTCTCCTGTCCGCCAATGCGCTGACGCTCGACGGCCGCATAGTCAACATCGACGGGCGCGGCAACCGCGTCGCCGCGTCGATAGGCGGACCGAAGCGCGTAGTGTACGTCGTCGGGCGCAACAAGCTCGTCGACGGCGGGATCGACGAGGCGATAGCCCGCATCAAGGCCAAGGCGTGTCCGCCGAACTGCCGCCGTCTCGGCAAGCGGACGCCATGCGCGCTGACGGGCGCCTGCGCGGGCCCCGGGGGCTGCGATTCCCCGGACCGCATCTGCAAGGTCACCGCCGTCTTCGACCGCAGGCCGACCGGCGTCTCGGCGAAGGTCATCATCGTCGACGAGGACCTAGGCTACTGACGCCTGCGGAGGCCGTCCCCCCGGCGAAGCCGCCGCCTCTCCGCCCGGCGCGCCGTATCCTTCCGTATAATTGCCGCCGGACGGCCCGTCTGCTACAATTGACGGGAAAAGCGATTTCAGGAACACAGGGGAGTGTCAACATGAAAAGACTGATAGCGGTTGCCGCGGCCGCCGCGGCGCTGGCCGCCGGCGCCGACGAGCTCGATGTGTCCGTTCTTCCCGGCGAGGGCTGGTGGGGCGGGGCCACGACGTTCGGCACGAAGGAGCCGCTCGGGCTCAACGCCACGTCTTTCTCCTTCGACATCCGGAAGGACAACTACAGCAACCAGGCCGCGCCGCTGATGCTTTCGACGAAGGGACGTTCGGTGTGGAGCGAAAAGGCCTTCGCCTGCTCCCTTGCGAACGGCGTGATGACTTTCACTGGCGACGCCCCGATCGAGCTTGCGGAAGAAGGTTCCGACCTGCGTTCGGCGTTTCTCGCCGCGGCGCGCAGGCACTTCCCCGCGAGCGGGAAGACTCCGGATCTCGCGCTGATCGCGAAGCCCCAGTGGAACACGTGGGTGGAGCTCACCTACTTCCAGAGCCAGCAGGGCATCCTCGACTACGCGAAGGGAATCGCCGCGAACGGCTTTCCCTCGGGCGGCGTCATCATGGTTGACGACACATGGCAGCACGGATACGGCGTCTGGGACTTCGACCGCCGCCGCTTCTCCGATCCGAAGGCGATGTGCGACGAGCTCCACGCCGCCGGCTACAAGGTGATGCTGTGGGTCTGCCCCTTCGTGTCGATGGACTCGCCCGGATACCGCGAGATGGCGCTCGGCACGCTTGACGCAGGGCGTAGGTGCGAGAAGGGCGGACTCATCACGACGGGCGCGAAGGACGCCCGCGGCCGCGATGTTCCGAAGGGCGTCGCCTGGTGGAACGGCGTGAGTGCGTTCGTCGACTTCACGCATCCGCTCGGCGCGAAGTGGTTCGCACGCGAGCTTAAGCGACTCCAGACCGACTATGGCGTCGACGGTTTCAAGCTCGATGCCGGCGACATGGACGAGTATCTTGAGCCATATGCGACGAACGTCAAGGCGTCGCCATCGGAGCTGTGCGAGGCGTATGCCAGAATTGGGCTCGAGTTCCCGCTGAACGAGTACCGCGCATGCTTCAAGATGGGCGGCCAGCCGCTTGTGCAGCGCCTTTGCGACAAGGGCCACGACTGGCCCGCGGTGCAGCAGCTCGTGCCGGACATGATCGCGTGCGGACTCCTCGGGCATCCCTTCGTCTGCCCGGACATGATCGGAGGGGGCAGCTGGATGGCGTTCATGCCCGACGCGCCGACGCCGTTCGACCCCGAGCTCTTCGTCCGCAGCGCCCAGGTCCACGCCCTCGCGCCGATGATGCAGTTCTCGGCGGCGCCCTGGCGTCTTCTGAAGGGCGAGCACCTCGACGCCGTGCGGGCCGCGGCGCACACGCGCATGAAGCACGTCGACTACATCCTCGAGACGGCGAAGGCCTCGGCCAGGTCCGGCGAGCCGATGCTGCGCGCGATGGAATACGAGTTCCCCGGCCTTGGCGCAGAGCGGATAACAGACCAGTTCATGCTTGGGTCCAAGCTTCTCGTCGCGCCTCAGACCGTCAAGGGGGCTAAGACTCGCAGGGTGTTCATCCCGACCGGAACCTGGACCGCCGACGACGGAAGCGAGGTGTCCGGCCCGGCGACGATCGAGGTCTCCACCCCGATCTCCCGTCTCCCGCATTTCGCGAGGAAGTGAACGCCACGCGCCGCGCTCAGGTCTTCAGCATCTGCTTCCTGAGCGCGAGGGCGACGGCTTCCGAACGGTTGGATACGCCAAGGCGCGCGAAGATCGTCGAAAGCTGCTTCTTGATCGTGATCTCCGACAGCCCGAACCGCTTGGCGATGTCGGAGTTCGACTGGCCCTGGGCGACGGCCGAGAGGATGTCGAGATGCCTGTCCGAGAGCCTGGGCACGGCGCTGTCCTCCTCGGCCTGCCTCAGCAGCCTGTCGGGAATAAGGCGCTCTCCTGCGAGGATGGCCCTGACGGCGCTTATGAGGTCGTTGGCGGCCGTGTCCTTCATAAGCGCGCCGTCCGCGCCGTTCGCAATCGCCTCGGACATCTCCTTCGAGGTGGCGAAGGAAGTCAGGACCATGATCTTGATCTCGGGATAGGCGTCGTGGATGAGCCTGGTCGCCTCCGCGCCGGACAGCTCCGGCATCATGAGGTCCATGATGATGATGTCCGGCTTGAGCGCGTGCGCGAGCTCGACGGCCTGGCGTCCGTTCCTCGCTTCCCCGACGACCTGCATGTCTTCTTCGCATGCGATGAGCGTGGAGAGGCCCATGCGCATGATCATGTGGTCGTCGGCGAGAAGTATCCGTGCTTTTTTCATGGCGTGCGCGTCTCCTGGTTCTGTGCGGTGGAGAGGGGCAGCGCGACTGTCGCCCTCGTCCCCTCGTCGGGTTTAGAGTCGATGGTGAATGTCCCGTTCAGCTTTTCGAGCCTGTTGCGTATGCCCTCGAGCCCGAAGTGGCCCTGAAGGGGGCCGTTGCAGTTCGCCGTGTCGAAGCCGCATCCGTTGTCCCTGACCGAGAAGAGTATGCGGCCCTGGTCCACGCAGCCCGCTATCCTGACCTCCGTCGCGCCTCCGTGTCGGATGGCGTTGCCCGTCAGTTCGCGGACGATGGCAAGGATGGCGTGGGCGGTCGTGTCCTTCAGCCGCCGGCGCGGAACGTTGAAGCGGACCGTTATCGCCGCGTTGCCGTCGAGCTGGGCGAGCGTTTTGCGTATTGCCGTAGAGAAGTCGGACTCGTCCAGCGTGTCGCTTCTCAGGTCGAAGAGGCACTGCCTGAGCTCCGTGCGGCACGAGTTGAGCATCTTGTCCGCCGTCTCGATGCAGCGCCGCGCGACGGCGGGGTTGCTGTCGAGGGTCTTGGCGCTCGCTGCAACCTGGCAGGCGACGCCGGCGAGTTCCTGCGAGAGCGAGTCGTGCAGCTCCACGGCGAGGCGCGTGCGCTCGTCGGTCTTGAACTCCGCGATCGCGTGGGCGACCTGCTCGCGGTAGAGCTCGCGCCCACGGCGGTTGACGAGCTTCTGGAGGATGCGGTTCCAGATGTAGACGCCGATCAGCGCGGCGAGGAGTATGGAGATCACGACAAGCAGCCTCATCGGCGTCCACCAGGGCGGACGCGAAACCACCCGGAGGTCCGCCGGCGCGCGGATGACCGCGGCCAGGTTCCTGATGCGCGGGAAGATGTCGTCCGGGTTCCAGCTGCCGATCTCGAGCAGACAGCGCCCGGAGACTTCGACCACGGAGCCCACGGCGATGTCCGCGGCTGCGTCGGGGCAGGGCCCTAGATCCACCGGAAGCTTGAAGGGGCCGCACGCGAGAAGCATGCGCTGCGACGAGGCGTCCGGCGAGGGGACGCTCTGGACGACGCCCTGGATGCGCATGAGTCGACCGTGGCTTCCGGGGTCGATCGCGCTCGCTCCGCCGCTGCCGCTGAAGATGTCCTTGAGGTCTGTAATCGCCGCTTCCCTCCGTGTTTCGGCGGGCGGCGTCTCCGTGCGCACTATCGCCCGGGAGAGGTTCACGCGGAAGAGGTCGGTCTCCGGATAGCCCGCCGCGGTCACGGCGTCACCAGGTCTGGGGATGGACTGCCCGTGGGCGAGCGTTACGTTGACTATGCGGTCCTCGCCGGTCCGGACCATGAGGCGGTTCCCTCCCCAGACCGCGAGAACTTCGCCGGAGGCGGATCGTTTTCCTCGCCTCGCGATTTCGCGCGGCGTCCGGTAGAGGTTCTTCTCCAATGGCGGCGCGGCAAAGGGATCGGCCGGCGCGGGCTCAAGGACTGCGAGATCGGCGGGATCGTCGACCGAGATGAAGGGCCCCGAGAACTTTCGCGTGCCGCTCACGGTGCGCATGAACCGCCCCGCGACCTTCACGCTGGCGTCGCGAAGGGCCTCGAAGTCCATTTCCCGAAGCGGATTCACGTGCAGCGCGACGGGCAGGATGTTTTCCGCGTCCTTGAGGATGAGAAACCGGTACTGGGAGTCGATCTCGTCGGGGAACGTGTCGATCACCGTGCCCTGGGTCACGACTGTGCGCAGATGGTGCCTCTCTTCGCTGATGTCTCCAAGGGAAAGTTCGAGCGGCGGGGCCACGGCATCCCTCCCGACGGAAACAATCTCCTTCGCGACGATGTCGATCTCCTGGTGCATGGACATGTGGGCGAGGCCGGAAAGCGCGATTCTCTCCCCTGGCACAGGGAGAGGCCGGGCCGAACAGCGGACTTCGGTCCAGCCGCTCCTGTCGCTGACGACAAGAAGATGGTCGGCGGAGGAATTGACGGCCTGGACGGTTCCCGTGATGCAGAACGGCGTATAGCGGCGGCGGGTGTCTTCCGTGAAGTCGTTCAGCTCGGCGACGGTACACAGCACCGGGCCTTCCGGGGGAATCACGGGCTCGACGACGCCAAGGAGAATCGCGGATGAAATGGTGGCGACGAACATTTACCGGAAGTATACCACAATTCGCGCAGGAAAGGGGGTTGAACCGCTGTATACTTTCGTATACTCAGTGGTATCCCTGCGTATAATTGTTCGGCAAGCTGGATGTTTGCTACAATGACAATGTCACGAATCCTCCTGTGTCTTCCGCAAAAGAAGGGTGGTACAAGATGAAAAGCACTGTCATGGCTGCGATGCTGTCCGTGTTCTGCGCGGCAGCAGCGTTTGGGGACTTCGCGAAGTCGGTCTCCTTCACGACATCTGGCTACCGGGGTTCGGCGCCGCTTGCGAATTTCCCCGTGCTCGTGAAACTGTCGTCCAGCATCAGCGGCTTTGACTACGCCGACTTCGGCGGCACGACGAACCTTGTCTTCAAGGATTCAGCTGGCAACGTCATCCCGCACGAAGTCGACACCTGGAACACCTCCGGAACTTCGCTAGTCTGGGTCCGCGTCCCTTCGGTCACGGCATCTGCGACGTTCAAGATGTACTACTGCGGATCGGGCAACACCGTCAACACGCCCGCCGCAGTCTGGACCGCCGCAAACTACGTCGGCGTCTGGCATATGGACGAGACTAGTGGCACGGTCGCCGACGCGACGGGACATGGACTCACGGCGACGCCGATGGGCGATGCGAGCGTGAGCGTCCGCTACTCGGGAACGGACGCGCCCGCAGGCCACGCCCGTCAGGCTGGGACTTCTGTGAAAAGCTATCTTTCAATTCCTAGTTATGACTCGTTCGAAGTCGGAGGCTCATTTACAATGTCGGGCTGGGTGCGGATGTACGAGATAGCAAATAATACGAGTCCGCGGCTTTTCTCGCGAAAGGACAGTTACAATTCCAACAACGGATGGGAAATTGAAATGGCGAAGAGTGATGCCAGCTTCCTTATTCGCGGAGCCGCAAGGGACAATGGTTCGGATAAGATCGGCGGCGGGAAGTTCAATCCCTCGCTGAAGAACAAGTGGACTCATGTGGCTCTTGTCTTCGATGGTGCGTCGTGTTCGGTCTACAGCAACGGCTACGAGCTTGTGTCAGGTACGGTTACTGCCACAAGCGACAATAATCTGCCCCTTTCAATTGGTTGCGATTCAGACGGAAGTGAGGCGAACATGCGGGGCGCGTTTGACGAATGCCGGCTTCTGGACGCGGTCGCGTCGGCGGACTGGATCGCCGCGGAGTACGCGACGGTCGCGAGCGACACATTCGTTACGACCGGCGACGTGGAGGAAGCCGGCGGGGAGACGCCCGGTATGATGATCCTCGTCCGCTGAGCTCGTCCTTTTGCGAGCGAAGGCTCCCGCGCGGCAAATCTGCCGCGTTTTGCCATAATGCCGTCAACATCCCTTGCGGCGCATTGCTCGAAGTATACCTTCGTATACACTGGAGTATACCTCGGAATAATTGTTCGACATCTGCGCTTCTGCTATACTTTCGGCGTCACCACAAATATGGGAGATGCAAATGAAGAAACTTGTTTTTGCTACGATGCTGTCAGCGGGGCTTTTGGCGCATGGCGACGATGTCGCGACGCTCGAGGCCGGGCTCAAGTCGGACATCATGACGATAGTCAACCAGGTGAACCCGATCGACTCCACGACCGGCAAGCGCAAGTACATCTCGTTCGCCATGATCTCCGACATCCACAAGTGCAAGCGCGTTGCAGGCGACGACGCGGCGACGGATCCGGTTACGACCTACTGGTACGGCTCCGCGAGCTGCCTCACGGAGGCGGAGCAGTCCATCCGGCTCCTCGGATCCGTCGCGTCGGGCGCAGGGCTCGACGCCATCATCAACGGCGGTGACATGTCGACCGCGCCGATCTACAACGGCGGCGCGCAGGACCGCGG
>JAFRJH010000079.1 GCA_017432385.1 Kiritimatiellia bacterium | reverse complement strand
CGCGGCGGGCTGGGGGTCTACACGTGCCCGCCGCGCGGCGCGCTTCTCCGCGACGACAGCATGCGGTGCCCCGCGTCGGCGAAGCTTGTGCAGGGGTCGGACCACAGCTACACGCCGCCGCAGCCCAACCAGTCGTTCACCATATCCAAGGAGGCCGAATGAAAAACATGGACAGAAGGGGCTTTATCGGCGGAATGCTCGCGGCGGGCGTCTCCCGCGTCTTCGGAGACATAGGCGACGCCGCGCCCGCCGTCAGGTTCGGCTTCATCACCGACTGCCACTACGCGGCGCACCTCGCGCCCAGCCTCATGCGGTTCTACGCAGACGGACCCGCGAAAATGGACGCCTTCGTCGAGACCATGAACGCGCTTGGCGCGGACTTCGTCGTGGAGGGCGGGGACTTCAAGGACCTCGGGCGCACGCCGGAGGAGTCGGTCGCATACCTTGACGAGATCGAGCGCCGCTTCGCGGCGTTCCGGGGCCCGCGCTACCACGTCCTCGGAAACCACGACCACGACAACCTCTCCAAGGAGGAGTTCCTCTCGCACGTCGCGAACGAGGGGCAGACGGCGGCGAGGGCGTACTATGCGTTCGAGTGCAAGGGCGTTAAGTTCATCGTGCTCGACGCCTGCTACAGGCCGGACGGCGCGCCGTACTGCAGGGGAGACTTCTCGTGGAAGGACGCGTACCTGCCGCCAGAGCAGATCGCCTTTCTCGAGTCCGAGCTCGCGTCCGCGTCCGGCCCCTGCGTTCCGATCGTCCACCAGCAGCTCGACGCGGAGGACGAGACGTGCATCAAGAACGCCGCCGATGTGCGCGCTGTCCTTGAGCGGTCCGGCAAGGTGAAGTGCGTCGTGCAGGGGCACTGGCACGAGGGGAGCTTCCGCGAGGTGAACGGCATCGGATACTTCACGTCCCCCGCGAGCGTGCTGAACGCCGCGCCGGACAACGCGTTCTCGCTGGTCGAGGTCTATCCCTCGGGCGGAGTGAAGATCACGGGCTACCGCATGGCGAGGAACTTCGGCACCGCGTGGACGCCGGGCGCGTGGGAAGGGCGGCGCGAATGGCGGAGCGGACACTACCAGGTCCATTACATCTACACGGGACGCTCCGAGTGCATGTTCCACGTATTTCCGGACGGGACGTCGATGCTCCTCGACTGCGGCGACTCGATGCGCTTCTTCCGGACGGCCGCCGAGGTGCCGCTCCCGTGCGATCCGTCGGTGCGCGCAGGCGAGTTCGCCGCGAAGTACATCCTCGGCGTCAATCCGAAGGGGAGCAGGGTCGACTATCTGCACCTCTCGCACTACCACGAGGACCACGGCGGCGGCACGAGGTACCACGGCGGGCCGCTCGGCAGGTCCTCTCTCGGCGAGTTCAACCGCTGCGGCATCGCGGACGCCGCCCGGTTCCTGACGTTCGGCCGCGCGGTGGACCGGGCCTGGCCGGGATTCGACGACCCCGTCGACGCCTTCGCGGCGGTGCGGGACGGAACGCCTGTCCAGATGCGCGCGCTGTACGCGCACCTCTCGGAGACGCAGGGGACGCGGATCGAGAAATTCGAGCTCGGCTCTTCCGCCCAGCTCCGCCAGCTCGGCGAGTCTCCGTTCCCCGGCTTCAGGGTGTTCAACATCTGCGCCAACGGGCGCTTCGTCCTCCCCGACGGGAAAGTGCGCGATCTCTACGCCGACCGCATCAAGGCGGGCGCGACGTCGCTGAACGAGAACGGCATGAGCTGCGGGATGGTCGTCGAGTACGGGAAGTTCAGGTACTTCACGGCTGGCGACTTCTCCGACGGATGGAGGCACGCGGACGGCGTACGGCGCCAGGTCGAGGACGCGCTTGCGGAGGCCGTCGGCGCCGTCCATGTCGCGAAGCTCAACCATCACGGGCACCACTCGATGTATCCGAAACTCGTGAAGGCTCTCCGCGCGAGGGTGTGGACGAGCTGCACGCTCGACGCGCAGCACTGCACGGACGACACGATGTGCCGACTCGCCGACAGGTCGCTCTACGGCGGACCGAGGCTGATGCTTCCGACCTACATGCCCCTGAACCGTCCGGCGACTGCGTCCGGGCGCGGATATCTGCCGGACGTCGCGCGCTGTGTGGTCGACCAGCCGTGCCACGTCGTGCTGGACGTGCCGCCCGGCGGCGAGACCTATACGCTTTCGTGCTACTCGGCGGTTCAGTCCGGAAATCCGCTCAAGGCCGAGTTCACGTTCATGGCGTAGCGGATTGCCAAAATCTCTCCGTTGGCTATTGCCTACTGCGCGGCGATTTGATAAACTATGTTTGTTTATAGGCAAATAAGGGCAACTTAATGGCGAAAGAAGAAGACCAGGCTATCGAGGTCATCGGGACGGTGACCAAGGTCCTGCCTGCAACCATGTACAAGGTGCAGCTGGAGAACGGGCACGAGGTGCTCGCCCACATCTCCGGCAAGATGCGGAAGTTCTTCATCAAGATCGCGATCGGCGACAAGGTCACGGTCGAGATTTCGCCGTACGACCTCGGCAAGGGCCGGATAACCTACAGGCACAAGGCCTGATCCGGAACCGCGGTCGTCAGTCACGATTTAACGTCAAAACAAAACCATAAGGAAACACCATGTCAGGTCACAGCCACTGGGCGACAATCAAGCGCGCGAAAGGCGCGGCGGACGCGAAGAAGGGCAAAATCTTCTCGAAACTCGGCAAGGAAATCACGATCGTCGTGAAGGCTAAGGGCGGGGATCCCGACAACAACCCGACCCTCCGCACGCTCATTGCGAAGGCGAAGGCGGCGCAGATGCCGAACGACAACATCGAGCGCGCGATCAAGAAGGGCACGGGCGAGCTCGAGTCCGCCGAGATGGTCGACGCCCAGTACGAGGGCATCAAGGGCGGCACCGCGATCGTCGTGCGCGTCCTCACCGACAACAAGAACCGCGCGGCGGCCGAGGTCTCGAACGTCTTCAAGAAGAACGGCATCGAGCTCGCGAAGCCGGGAAGCGCGTCGCGTCTCTTCGACAAGCTCGGCCAGGTCATGATTCCCGCGGCCGACGGCCTCACCGAGGACAAGGTGATGGAGGTCGCGCTCGACGCCGGCGCCGAGGATGTCGTCGTGGAGGACGGCGGGTTCACCGTCAAGTGCCAGCCGAACGATTTCGTCGCTGTCACCGACGCCATCAAGGCGGCGGGCATCGCGATCGACGAGGAGAACTCCAACATCGGCCTTGTCCCGAACATGACGAATCCCGTGTCCGACGTCAACGTCGCGAAGGCGATCAACAAGTTCGTCGAGATGCTCGAGGACCTTGAGGACACCCAGGACGTCTACACCAACATGGAGACGACCGACGAGGTCGACGCGGCCCTCGAGGCCGAGGGCTGACGCCCGCCGGCCTCATGCAGCCCCGCACCGTCGCGCCGGAGCATTCCGGTCGGAGTGCGGGGTTTCCTGTTTTTCGGGACCGGCGGCGATTTCCTTCTGTTTTCCGCACAGGGGGGCTTGGATTTTATGGTATAATATGGGCCAGCTATGAATACTGTACTCGTTGGCGCCCAGTGGGGCGATGAAGGCAAGGGCAAGGTCATTGACTTCCTGACGGAGGAGGCGGATGTAGTGGTCCGCTTCCAGGGCGGGTCGAATGCGGGCCATACTGTCGTCGTGGACGGCAAGAAGTATGTCCTCCACCTTGTGCCGAGCGGGATTCTTCACGACGGCAAGCACTGCGTGATCGGCAACGGGGTCGTCATGGACCCGTTCGACCTCATGGGCGAGCTTGAGAAGGTCGAAAGCTGGGGCTTCGAGCTGAAGGGCCGTTTCCACATCTCCGAGCGCGCGCACATGGTCATGCAGTGGCACCGCGCGATCGACAAGGCCGAGGAGGCGGCGCGTCCCGACGGCAAGAAGATCGGCACGACGGGCCGTGGAATCGGCCCTGCGTACGCCGCGAAGGTCGGGCGCTACGGGATGCGGGTCGGCGACATCCTCAAGCCGGACTTCCTGGACCTTGTCCGCGCCCAGGTCGAGGACGCCAACCGCGCGCTCAAGGCGCTTGGCGCCCTGCCGCTCGATCCGGACGAGATGGTGCGTCTCTACACGCCGATGGTCAAGGCCCTCATGCCGTACGTCACGGACACCATACAGTTCCTCCACGAGAACCTCGAGTCCAAAAAGTCCATTCTCTTCGAGGGTGCGCAGGCGACTATGCTCGACATCGACTTCGGAACATATCCCTTCGTCACCTCGTCCAATCCGACGGCCGGCGGCGCCTGCACGGGGTCTGGCATCTCGCCGCGTTCGATCGACCGGGTGATCGGCGTGCTGAAGCTGTACACCACGCGTGTCGGCGAGGGGCCGTTCCCGACCGAGCTCCTGGACGGCGACGGAGAGCGGCTGCGCCAGCGCGGCGGCGAGTTCGGCGCCACGACGGGGCGCCCGCGGCGCTGCGGGTGGTTCGACGCAGTCATAGCGCGCTACGCCCGCCGCGTGAACGGAATCGACTACTGGGCGATGACCAAGCTCG
>JAFRJH010000078.1 GCA_017432385.1 Kiritimatiellia bacterium | reverse complement strand
CCGCGCCCTCGGCCTGCCCGTCGGGGGCGTTCCCGCGGGTCTTCTGGTCGAACCAGCAGTAGAGCGGACGCAGCATGGCGAACGCCAAGAGGAAGACGACGCCCTCGGCGCGCGAGCACGACCCGTCCCGGAGCACGAATACCGAGAAGAGCGATATCGCGGCAAGCCCCGCGCCCGCCACGCTGGCCGTTACCGGCCGCACCCTCAGGGGGAATATGAGGGCCGCGACGCCGAGAATCACGGCGATGTTGAAAATGCAGCTTCCGTAGGCGTTGCCGAGCGAGAGGTCGGAGTGGTCGGCCGCGCCGGCAAGCGCGCTCACGCAGAGCTCCGGCGCGCTCGTCCCGAAGCCGATGATCACCATGCCGACCACCAGCGGCGAGATGCCGAGGAGCAGCGCAAGGCGCGCCGCCCCGTCGACAAAGGCGTCGCTCGACCACGCCAGCGCGACAAAGCCGCCGGCCATGAAGACCAGCGAAAGCCACAACGGAATATCTGAGTACATTGCAGGGAATTATACCAAATCGCCGCGCGCCGCGCCACGCCGCCGCTAGAGCAGGTTGCGCTGTATCTTGCCGGAGATCGTCTTCGGGAGCTCGTCCTTGAAGACCACGATGCGCGGATACTTGTAGGGGGCGGTGTGCTCCTTCACGTAGCGCTGCACCTCCTCCTTTAGCGTGTCGGTCCCCTGCACCCCCTTCACGAGCACGATCGAGGCCTTCACGACCTGCCCGCGCACGGGGTCGGGCGCGGCGGAAACGCCGCACTCGAGGACGAACGGGAGCTCCATGATGACGTTCTCGATCTCGGCGGGGCCGATGCGGTAGCCGGACGACTGGATCACGTCGTCCGCGCGCCCGACGTAGTGGTAGTAGCCGTTCTCGTCCCTCCACGCGAGGTCCCCCGTGTGGTAGAAGCCGCCGCGCCACACCTCGTCCGTCTTCTCAGGATCCTTGTAGTAGCCGAGGAAGATGCCGGGGTGCGGGTTGGCGCGGTCCGTCCTGACGACGATCTCGCCGTTCTCGCCGGGCGGCACCGAGTTGCCGTCGGAGTCCACGAGGTCGACTCCGTAGTCCGGCACCGGCTTGCCCATCGAGCCCGGCTCGAGCTCGTCGCCGAGCAGGTTGGCGAGCGAGAGCGTCGTCTCGGTCTGGCCGAAGCCCTCGGCGATCTCCAGCCCCGTCGCGCGCTCGAACTGGGTCCACACCTCGGGGTTCAGCGCCTCGCCGGCCGTCGTCGCGTGGCGCACCGACGTGAAGTCGTACTTCGAGATGTCCTGCTTGATGAGCATGCGGTAGATCGTCGGGGGCGCGCAGAAGGTCGTGATGTTGTACTTCTCGAACATCGGGAGGACCTTCTCGGCGTCGAAGCGCCCGAAGTCGTAGGTGAAGACCGCGCCCTCGCAGAGCCACTGCCCGTAGAACTTGCCCCACAGGGCCTTGCCCCAGCCCGTCTCGGAGATGGTGAAGTGGAGGCCGTCGCGCTCGACGAGGTGCCAGTACTTCGCGGTGACGATGGGCCCGAGGGCGTTCTAGCAGCTGTGGAGCGCCATCTTCGGGTAGCCCGTCGTGCCGCTCGTGAAGAACAGGAGCATCGGGTCGTTGCCGCGCGGGGAGTCGGCGGTCCGCTCGAAGACGTCGGAGAAGCCGGGGACCTCGGCGTTGTAGTCGTGCCAGCCGTCGCGCCTGCCGTATACGAGCACCTTGACGAGATGCGCGCCGATCTCCTTCTCCGCGGCGTCCGCCTCGATCGCGACGTCGCCGTCGCCGGTGCAGAATATGGCCTTCACGTCGCCGGCCCTGAAGCGGTACGTGAGGTCGTGGGACTTCAGCTGGCTCGTCGCGGGTATCGCCACGACGCCGAGCTTGTGGCACGCGAGCATCGTCGGCCAGAACTGGAAGTGGCGCTTGAGGATCAGCATCACCTTGTCGCCCTTCCCGAGGCCGAGCGACTTCATGTAGTTGGCGACGCGGTTCGACTGCTCCATCATGTCCTTGAACGAGAAGCGCCTCTCGCGCATGTGCGCCGAGACGTGCAGCATCGCGAGGCGGTTCGGGTCCCTCTTCGCTATCTCGTCGACGATGTCGAACGCGAAGTTGAACTCGTCCTCGTGGGCGAACCGGACGTGCGCGAGCCTGCCCTCGCCGTCCTCCTCGCACTTGACGAACTTCTCCGCGAGCAGCGGCTCGTTCGGCTTGCGGCGGCGCATCCTCACCATGGGCAGCGACTGCTCCTCGGTGTTGCCTGCCATGATCATGGCGAGGAAGGTGCACTTCTCGCCGCCGACCGCTATCATCCCGTGGGGGGTGGACGAGTTGTAGAAGATCGAGTCGCCGACGCCGAGCGTCTCCTCGTGGTCGCCGACCTTCACGCGCATCGAGCCCGAGACGACGTAGTCGAACTCCTGGCCGTCGTGCGTCGTCGTGTGTATCGGCGCCTTCTGCTGGCGCTCGTCGTAGTCATAGGTCACGAAATAGGGCGTGGCGAGGCGGTTGCGGAACATCGCGGCCATGTTGCGGATGAGGATGCCCTGCTCGTTCACCGTGACGGGGCCCTGCCCGGCGCGGTTGACCTGGTAGTGCGAAAGCTTGGCGGAGCGGCCCTCCAGGAGGGCGGTGATGTCGATGCCGAACGCAAGCGCGCACTTGTGCAGGAACGTGAACGGGGGGTCCATCGTGCCTGCCTCGATCGCCGCGTAGTCCCGCTCCGAGACCTCCGTCAGCTTCGCCATCTCGGCGGTCGTCTTGCCGCCTATCTCGCGCAGTTCCTTGATGCGCGACGCCATCTCCTTCAGTTCGTTCATGTTGTCCTTTCGCTTCCTGGATACGCCGAAGGCGGACCTCCGTCTCCGGTGATCCGCCTTCATGTTCCTGGTGAGCTCTGGGCCGTCTGCCGAACTACGCAACGGACGCCCCGGCGGATGCTTGCCCACCGGTTCCGATGATAATTCGAATGATGCCCCAGTTGTTCATTGGCGCGTATTATATCATATTCGTTCGCATCAGCGCAAGTGCCCGGACCGTTTCGTCATTTCAGCGCCGCGTCGGCGAAGTCGATCGCCCAGCTCCAGTCGTGCGGCGCAAGGCCGTGCTCCTCCGTCCGCCGGGCGTAGCCGAGCGGCGGACGCGCCGCGGAACCGTCGTAGGGGGCGGTCCAGTCGGCGCACGCGACGCCCTTCCCCGCGAGGAGCTCCCAGACGGGCGACGCCGCCTTGACGGAGAGCCACTCGCCGCGCGGATCGAACCACGGTCTGTCGAAGCCCTCTACGAGAAGCGCCCTCGGCGCCACGCACGCCAGCAGCATGTGCTGGTCGAACGGCATCTCCCTCTCGCGCCCGGCCCACTTCCACACGCCGGAGCAGTACCACCACGGGAACATGAAGCGCTGCGTCCGGAGGTTCTCGCCGAAGCCGCGCCGCAGCAGCTGCACCCCGATCGCGCCCGTCTGGTTGGCGACGCACACCTTGAACCGCTCGTCGTACGCGGCGGCGAGCAGCGCGGCCTTGCCGAGGCGCGACGAGCCTATCACCATGCTGCGCGAGGCGTCTATCCCGTCGATCCCGTCCGCGAGGTCGAGTCCGCGGCAGAGCCCCCACGCCCACGCCATGAGGGTGCCGGTGTTGTCCGTGCGCGCGGGGTCGCGCGCGCCCCACAGCTCGAAGACGCCGTTGAACGGATCGCCTCCCTTGTCGGGTCCGTCGGACGCGATCTGCGTGTAGAGCGCGGACATGTAGGCATACCCCTTCGCGGCGAATTCGCCGAGCGGCAGCTGGAAGTGGTTGGTGCGTCCGGTCGCGGTGAAGTCGTTGTCCCTGTAGTTGAGGTGCAGTATCACCGGGCACGGCTTCTTCGCGTACCGCGGCACGAGCACAAGCCAGTCGACGAACGGACCCGACCTGTCCGCGCGGAACCACTGCCGGTAGCGCCGCTCAAGCGCGAAGCGGTCCTCGGTGACCTTCTCGGAGACGAGGTCGAACACCATCGCGTCCGGCTTCGGCGGCATGCGCCCGTAGACCTCGCGCTCGAAGATCCCCAGTATCTCCTTCCGCCGCGCCGCCCAGTCCGCCGCGTTCGCGACCTTGCGTCCGTCCGCGAAGACGAGCGGGTCGGGGAGCTCCCAGTCCCTGCCCGGCTCGCCCGCCTTCGACTCGTCGTAGCTGACGAGCGCAAACCCCGTCTCGTTCGTGTAGACCCTCTGCGCGACCTGGCGCCCCGCCTCGTTCACGCCTTCGAACCTCACCTCCCTCGCCGGCGCCACGGAAGCCCGCTCCTCTTCGCTCACCCACGGCGTCGCGGGGAGCCTCTCGAAGTGCGGAAGGCGCTCGAGCGGCGCGTCGACCTCGATCGCCGCGGGGCCGTTGTACGTCTTCCCGTCGTCGGCGAGCCAGCGGCCGGGGGGCAGGACGACCGTGCGCGACGTCGCGCCCTTCTCCATCACCGGCGCGACGAGAAGCCCGTCGCCCATCATGAACTCGTCCTTGACTTCGGCGCATCCCGTCCCCGGGAAGCAGTACTCGAGGTTGCGCATCATCGGCTCGCCGGTCCTCGCAGACTCCTTCGCGAGCTCGACGAACCGCGGCGCAAAGCGCTGGCGGAGGTCGGCGACCTTCCTGAAGACCGCCTGGTGCTCAGGCGAGAGGACGCGCCACGGCGAGGCCGATATCTGCATCATCGGGCAGAGCGCGTGCACCTGGGCGGACCGGATGAATAGCTCGGGCTCGAACGGCGCGCCGGGGAGGAACGCCGTCCACTCGCCGCCGCCGATCATGTCGGGGCAGATGAACGGACACCCCACGAAGCCCGCGGCGAGCATGTCGGGGACGAGGCGCCGCAGCGCGTCCCAGGTGTGCGGCTTGTCGTGGAGGCGCATGATGACGGGCTTTCCGGCGAAGCCGAACACGTTGCGGTATTCGCTCCCCCTGTACTTGAGCGCGAAATTCCCGTAGAGCGCGCTCTGCTCGGCGGGCGACGCCGAGGGATCGTGCGCGAAGGTCTTCGGCGAAGAGCCCTCGAGCCCCACGCACCCCGCGTAGAAATGCACCCCGCCGCCGTCGAACTTGAATCCGTCCGCGCCGTAGTCCCTCACGAGCCGCCCAAGCTGCTCGTCGAACCACGCCACGGCGTTGGGGTGCGTGAAGTCGAGGAGCGCGCTCGTGCCGTTCCACCAGTTCACGGGAGCCACGGGCGGCTGGCCGTACGGCCCCCTGCCACGCGACGAGACAAGGAACCCGCCCTTCGCCGGATAGCCGTTCACGTCGTCCGGGTTCTTCCCGAACGCGACGCGGCGGAACGCCGGCGTGTCCATCGAGACGAACGGGCACATCCAGAGGAGCACCTTGAAGCCCATGGCGTGGAGCCTGTCCATCATGCCCTTCGGCTCGTCGAAGCGCCGCCGGTCGAAGTCCCACTCGCCGTAGCCGTGCTGCCACGTGTCGTCGATCATGAAAAT
>JAFRJH010000077.1 GCA_017432385.1 Kiritimatiellia bacterium | reverse complement strand
GTGGTCCAGTGTCCCCTCGCCCATCTCGGTCAGGAAGTCGCAGTTGGCGGTTTCGTTCCCGAGGTCCTTACTGTCGTTGATGAGTTCGAGCGAGTAGCCGGTCGCGTTGTCGAAGGTCGTGGTGAACGGCTCGGCCGGGGCTTCTTCCGCCGGGGCTTCGGCGAACTTGCCGGCGAGGTCGAAGTTATGGGCCATGGGGCCTTTTCCGTGGCCGAGGTCGAGCTGCGCCGCGAGCGCGCCGGAGATGTAGTCCTTGGCGCGGCCGACCGCCGTCTTCATGTCATAGCCTTTCGCGAGGTTCGCCGCGATAGCGCTCGACAGGGTGCAGCCGGTGCCGTGGGTGTTCGGGTTGTCGATCCGCTCGCCGTGGAACCAGGTGGGTCCCTCCGCGGTCCAGAGCAGGTCGTTCGCGTCGTTCAGGTTGTGTCCTCCCTTGAGCAGGACGTCGCAGCCGAAGAGCTTGTAGATCGCCTTTGCGGCAGCCTCCATGTCCGCTTCGGACTCGATGGTCCTCTCCGCGAGCACTTCCGCTTCCGGGATGTTCGGGGTGATGATGTCCGCGAGCTGGAGGAGTTCCTCCCTGAGGGTGTCGATCGCCTCTTCCGAGATGAGCCGCGCCCCGCTGGTGGCGACCATGACAGGGTCGACCACGATGTTCTTCGCGTCGTACTTCTGGAGTTTTTCGGCGATGGTCGTGATGAGGTCGGACGACGAGACCATCCCGATCTTCACCGCGTCCGGGAAGATGTCTGTAAAGATCTCATCCAGCTGCTCCGCGAGGAAGTCCGGGGAGCTCTCCTGGATGGCTGTCACGCCGGTCGTGTTCTGCGCGGTCAGGGCCGTAATGGCGCTCATCGCGTAAACACCGTTCATGGTCATCGTTTTGATGTCCGCCTGAATGCCGGCGCCTCCGCTGGAATCGGATCCAGCGATCGTCAATGCTGTTCTCATGGGTGTGCCTCCTTTGGCGATGTAGCATTACGTTTTATTGCGCGACACAAGGTGGTGCCCCCAATGTGCCGCGGGGTATGGGCTGTGCCCTCACTTGTGGATGTAATAGTCCGCTGCCGCGCGGATGGCGTCTTTGTCTTTCGCGCTGGCGGCGTCTTCGACGGCGACAGTGGTGAAGCCTGCCTCCTTTGCCGCGATCAGCGCATGGAGGACATCCTCGACGACGAGGACGTCGGCGCGGCTGACGCCTGCGGGGAAGCTGACGCCTGCGGCGTCTCCGCCGAGCAGCGCCCGCACCGCGGTCTCGTAGATGACCGCTTCCCGCTTGGTCGTGCCGAGGCTGTTGCAGTCGAACATGCCGTCAAAGTAGTCGAGGAGGCCGAGGCGCTTCAGCGCCGCGGTCTCATGCGCCGGAGCGCCGACCGTGGCCAGCGCCATCGGGACGCCGGCGTCGTGCAGGGCTTCGACCAGTTCGCGCATGCCGGGCTTGGCCGGCACTTCATCGACGTAGAAGTGCTCGATGACGTCGTCGAGCGCCTTGCGGATGGCCTCCTCCGGGAGGCTCAGAGCGTAGGTCTCTTTGAGGTACCGGATGCCTTCGTCGACGGTCATGGTCCACATGGTCGCATTGAGCTCCTGTTTCTCCTGCTCCGTGAGTTCGATGCCCTGGGTCTTCAGGAACTCCGCGTCGAGGTCCTCCCAGATGGGCATGGAGTCGATCAGCGTGCCGTCGATGTCGAAGATGGCGGCTTTGAAATTGCCATTTTGAATGGCTTTGATCAAGTCTTTCATAAGTTCAGCGCTTCCACGGTCCTGGCCTTGAGGTCTTCGGTGGCGGCTTTGAGGTCGTCCGCAGCGTAGATAGCGCTGATGACGGCGATGCCGTCGAGGCCGAGGCCCGCAAGCTGTCCCACGTTGTCTTTCGAGATGCCTCCGATCGCGATGACCGGGATGCTCACCGCTTCGCAGATGGCTTTGACCGTGTCGTGGGACACGTCGTCGGCGTCATCTTTGGAGCCGGTCGGGAACACGGCGCCCACGCCGAGGTAGTCGGCGCCGTCTTTTTCTGCCTGTACCGCCTGCTCGACGGTCTGCGCGGACACGCCGACGACTTTGCGCTCCCCGAGCGCCTTGCGGGCCTCGACACACGCCATGTCGGACTGCCCGACATGGACGCCGTCAGCGCCGCATTTCTTCGCGAGTTCCACATCGTCGTCGATGACGAACGGCACACCGTACTCTTCACAGAGTGCTTTCAGCGCAAGGGCTTCCGTCAGGAGTTCGTCCTCCGTCATCGGGTCTCCCTTTTCGCGCATCTGCACGTAGGTCATGCCGCCTTCGAGCGCCGCTCGGGTGTCGGCCAGCAGACCCTCGCGAAGCGCGTCGTCCGTAGCCGGGACGCCCGCCTTTTCGAGTTTCTGCTTCACCCACCAGCGGTCCGTGACGCCGTAGAGGGCGAGGTACTTTTTATCTTGATAGTCGATCATTTATTTCACCTCGAACTTCGCGCCGTCCGCCAGCTGTTCCGGCGTCATGTTGGACACGGCGTCGATGATCCGGTTGCGGAGCGTCGAGTTGCCGTCGCCCGGCTGCTGGCGGGACAGGCCGATCTCGCCGGCGAGGCCCCTGGTGCAGACCGCCGCCGCGGCCGCCTCCAGCGGCGCGTCCGGGTTGGCGACCAGGAAGCCGGTCATCATGCCGGACAGC
>JAFRJH010000076.1 GCA_017432385.1 Kiritimatiellia bacterium | reverse complement strand
TTCATATACAACAGGGACTTCCTCGACGCGCTCGACTACAACCGCATCATACTAAGGGCGGAGGGGCGCGACGAGTCGGTCCTGAACGAATGGTCGGACCTTTACGAACAGAAAGGAAATACATGAAGGAAATACCTGAAGAACTGCTTCCCGTCGTCGAGTGGTGGGAGAAGGACGGCAAGCAGACCGTCGCGATACTGGCCGTCGTCGGCATCGCAATCGCGGGATACTACGGCTGGAAGAACTGGAGGGAGAACCGCAGGATCGCCGCGGCGGACGCGCTCGTGACCGCCTACGGCACCGAGGACCTGGAGTCCGCAGTGGCGGACTTCGGCGGGACCGCCGCGGGGCCGGCCCTCAGGATGCGCCTTGCCAAGAACTATTTCGACAACGAGAAGTACCAGGAGGCGCTCGACCTCTACGAGTCGCTCAGGGGCGGGGCGCCGGACGGCTTCGAGGACGTCCCCGAGGTCGGCGTGGCCGAGTGTCTGGCGGCGCTCGAGAAGTACGACGAGGCGGTGAAGGCCTACGACGACTTCGTCGCGGCGAAGCCGAAGAGCTTCCTCGCGCTCACCGCGCGCATCGGCGCGGCGTACGCGCTCGCCGGGAAGGGGGACAGGGCCGGAGCGGTAGCGAGGCTCGAGGCCGAGAAGAAGTCGCTCGCCTCCGACGAGGCGGCGACCGCCCTCGTTGACTCGGCGCTCGAGACGGTGAAGCGCTGGGAGAAGCGCGCCGTCCGTTCGCTCTTCGACGCGGCCGACGCCGCCGCGAAGCAGCTCGAGAAGGCCGACGCGGCCAAGACCGACGTCCAGAAGACCGACGCGCCGAAGGCGGAGACCTCTCCGGCGGCCGACGCCGCAAAATGACGGTTGTGCGAGAGCCGATCTGGGACGACGCCCCGGCCGGAAGGCTGCAGGGCGTCGCTCGCCATTCGGTCGGGCTCTTCGCGTCATTCGGCTGGGCGGCGCACATACTCTGGGAGTCGGTTCTTTCGTTCCCCGGCGTCGTCTGCAGGCGCAACTCGCGCGCCGACCTGGTGAAGCAGCTGTACGTGACGGGCATCCGCACGCTTCCCGTCGTCACGGTCGTCTCGCTCTTCATGGGCATGATCCTCGCGCTCCAGGTGGGGCTCGAGCTGAGGCGCTTCAACCAGGAGATATACCTCGGCGCGGCGGTGATGCTCTCGCTTGTACGCGAGATGGGGCCGTTCAGCTGCGGGCTCTGCCTCGCCGCCTGCGTGGGATCGGCGATTGCCGCGGAGCTGGGCACGATGAAGGTCAACGACGAGGTCGCGGCGCTTGAGATAATGTCCATCTCGCCCATACGGTTCCTCGCGGCCCCCCGCATCCTCGCGCTCTTCCTGATGGCGCCGGTCCTGTCGTTCTACTGCTGCGTGATCGGCACCATCGGCGGCGGCGTGGTCGGCGTCACGCAGCTCGGCGTCGACTTCGCCCAGTACATGTCGAGCGCAATCTCGATCGCCGACACCAAGGACCTCTTCGTCGGGCTGCTGAAGGCGGTCGTGTTCGGCGTCGTCATAGGCACGGTGTCGGTCGCGGAGGGCTTCGGGGCCGATCTCGGCGCGACGGGCGTAGGGAAGTCGACCCAGCGGAGCGTCATCGTGAGCTTCCTCATGATCCTCATGCTCGGGTACATGGTCACGAGGATGTGCTACAGGTAGGCGGTGCGCATATGCCGGAGGCGCTGATAAGGTTCGAGAACGTCACGAAGCGGTTCCGCGGGACCGCCGTCCTGGACGGCCTTACCTTCGACGTCATGAAGGGCGAGGTCCTCTGCGTCGTGGGCCCGTCGGGCACCGGCAAGTCCGTGACGCTCAAGCATCTCGTCCGCCTGCTCACCCCGACCTCGGGGCGCGTATTCTTCGACGGGACCGACGTCACGTCGTGCGACGGCAGGACGCTCCAGCGGATACGCGGCCGCATCGGATATCTCTTCCAGGGCGGCGCGCTCCTCGCGTGGATGACGGTCGCCGAGAACGTGGCGCTGCCCCTCGAGGAGTGCACGGACCTCCCCGACGCCGAGATCGAGCGCCGCGTGGCGAAGGCCCTGGAGGATGTGGAGCTCTCGGCGGCGGCGGACAAGTACCCCGCGGAGATATCTGGCGGCATGCAAAAGCGCGCGGGGCTCGCGCGCGCGATAGTGCGCGAGTCGGACGTCGTCCTCTACGACGAGCCGACGTCCGGCCTGGACCCTGTCACGTCCGTCACCATCAACCGGCTCATCCGCAAGCTCAACCACGAGCTCGGCATCACGTCCGTCGTCGTCACCCACGACCTCCAGGGCGCGCTGACGATCGCGGACCGCATCCTGCTGCTGAAGGGCGGAAGGTGCGTCGAGTGTTCGACGCCGGAGAACTTCGTCAAGTCGGAAAGCCGCGACGTCAGGGAGTTCCTCGCGGCGATGAAAGGAGAGACGATATGAGCGCAAAGAAGAGCGATGCGTTCTCTGAGGCCGTGGTCGGCGTGTTCATGCTCGCCGTGCTGGCGCTTCTTGTGTACTTCACGATAATCATCTCCGGCGTGGACGTCATCGGCGGACGGCAGAAGGTCCACGCGAGGGTGGCGTTCTCGGCCGTCGGCGGCCTCAAGGACCACGACAGCGTAATGTACCGCGGCATGAAGGTCGGGTCGGTGGACCGCATAGAGCTGACGCCGTCCAACCTCACCGTCGTCGTCGAGATCGACCATTCCGTCGTGATGAGGGAGTCGTACCGCGCCGCGATATGCAACCTCTCGATGCTCGGCGGCAACTACCTCATGCTGGAGGAGGGCGAGGGCGAGGCGCTTCCCCTCGAGACGACGCTCTTCGCGGGCGAGACGCCGACGGACTGGATGCAGGACGTCGCGCACATCGCGAAGAACCTGAACGAGTTCACGTCCGGAGGCGAGCTCAAGTCCATCGTCACCAACTTCGAGGCGGCGAGCGAGAAGATACGCGTCATCGCCGACAGGCTGGAGCGCGGCGAGGGCACGGTCGGAAAGCTCCTCTCGGAGGACGACACCGTCTACCGGGACCTCAAGAGCGCGGTCTCGAACGTCAACGCCGTGGCGGACCGCGTGGCCCGCGGCGAGGGTACGGTCGGAAAGCTCCTCTCCGAGGACGACACGGTGTACGACGACCTCAGGAAGACGCTCTCCAGCGCGAGCGACATCGCCGAGCGCATAAAGAACGGCGAGGGCGTCGTCGGGAAGCTCCTCGCGAAGGACGATCCGATGTACGACGAGCTCAAGTCCGCCATCGCGTCGTTCCGCAAGGCCTGCGACTCCATCGACGCGAAGGAGACCGTCGCGAGCGCGAACAAGCTCCTCGACAGCCTCAACGAGGTCGCGGACAAGATGAAGTCCGGCGAGGGCACCCTCGGGAAGCTCGTGAACGACAGCGAGCTCTACGACGAGGTGCAGGGGCTCGCGAAGGACGTCCGCCAGGTCCTCGACAACTTCCGCGACACCACGCCGATCTCGACCTTCGGCTCGCTCATAATGGGGGGGCTGTGATGTCCCTCGTGATCGCCGTGTCCCTCTGGTTCGCCCATCCCGCGCCGCTCGACATGCCGCGCGCGGAGGCGTACTTCGTGAAGGAGGGGGAGTCGATGCGCCTCGAGGACCGCTACGACATCATGGACCTCTGGATGGCCGAGACCGTGCTCGGGCGGTGGGAGGACGACGACGGCCGCGTCATGGTCGTCGCGCGGCCTGACGTGCTGCCCCCGAAGTTCGCCGACGCCACGAAGACCCGCGTTGAGTATTCTAAGGACCGCGTCGAGCTGGACGTGAAGGACGCGGAGCTCCGCGACTTCGCCGTGTCGAAGCTCTTGCCATACGAGATGCCCGAGGAGCCGTCGCATCCGCGCCAGCCGATACGCGGATTCAGGGAGGTGTGCTACTACCACGGCACCAACACGTCCGCGGTCGCCTGCGCGTTCCTCCCCGAGAAGACGCGCGCGTGGTACGTCGTCACGTGGTCGCTTGTCGCGGGCGACGACTTCCAGGCGGCGCTAGACACGTTCGAGGAGGAGATCCTGCGCAG
>JAFRJH010000075.1 GCA_017432385.1 Kiritimatiellia bacterium | reverse complement strand
GCGGCCTCACGGAAGCCGAGTATACGAACGAGATATGGAACGTGAAGGCGATGTTCGACCGATACATCCCGACGAGTGTTCCGCTCTTCACGATCGACGGCAACCACGAGCGCAACTATTCGCTCAACGGCGCCGACATGCACATGTCGGACGAGGCGTGGGCCTACGTCCAGACGAACTTCAACACCTCCGCCGCGGCCGCGCATGCGCAAGGCGTGGACGTCACCTACCACCGCGACCTCGCTAGCGCGAAGCTCGGCGCCAATGCGACGGGCCGCTTCACGGGCAACTCCTTCCACCTTGACTTCAAGCGCCTTCTCGCGTCCGGCGGGAACAACGTGCGCATCGCCTGCGTGAGCCTCTATGACAGCGCCACGGGCGGCGAGTCTCAGTACCGCGTCTACGATGCGGGTCAGTTCTACGACGCCGCCGGCAATCTTCTCGACGCCGACCTCACGCCCGAGAACACGGTGATGGGCATGGTCGCGCACGGCGCCGAGGAGAAGTGCAGCGGGGTTTCGGGACGCAGCGCCGCCGGTTCGCTCCAGTGCGGGTTCATGAACGGCTATTCAAATCCGGCGAACAAGACGGGCGCATGGAATCTCGGCACGCACAAGGGCATGGGCTTCTTCGGACTTGTCGCCGCGCATTTCCACTTCACGAACGAAAAGGAGATTACGGACAGCTACGACACGCAGGCGAACCCGGACAACAATGTCTACGCCTCCGCAGTCTCCGTCGCAAGTGCCTACGCCGTGAACTGCCCGAGCAAGCCGAAGAGCCACGAGCTCGGGACCGCTGCGGCCTACCACTTCAGCATCTTCGTCGTCGACACGGACAACAACAAGCTTCGCGAGGTCCGTCTCGGCGGGTGGAGCGGCACCTATCCCAATCCTCACGAGGACCCCGTCGTGCAGCTCCACGACTACAACATCCGCACGGCCTCGTCCAGCGCTCAGCCCGTCCAGACGCCGCCTGCCCTCGGCACGGTCACCGTTACGCCGGCGGTCACGAACGCGACGGTTTCCGGCGCGATCTCCTCGCTTGGCTCAGGCGCGACCGCGTGCGACGTCTATCTCGCGCTTGGTGCGAGCGCGAACACGCTCGGCGCGGCGACGAAGATCGCCGAGGGCGCGACGGCGTCGTTCAACTATGTTGTCTCCAATTTGACCGCAACGACGACATACTACTACTCGCTTTCGATCTCCAACAACGCCGAGACCGTGATGGGTGCGGCGAAAAGCGGAAATTTTACCACAGGGGCCGAGCCTGTTGAGCCCGGTCCCGAAACGCACATCCATAGTTGGGGCGATGCGACGTACGTCTGGTCCGCCGACAACGCGACGTGCGCGGGAAGCGCGACGTGCACCGTCGATTCCGCGCATGTGACGAACGAAACCGTCACGGCGACCTACGCGGTCGTCCAGGCCGCGACAACCGAAGCGACCGGCACGGGCCGCTACACGGCGGTATTCCCTGGTGCCCCGTTTGCAACCCAGACGAAGGACGTTACGATTCCAAAAGTAGTTCCTCCGCCGCAGCCGGGCGAGGGCATTCTGCCGGGTGAGACGGCTGCCGCCACGCGCCAGACGATACAGGACGCGATCGACGCCGCAGTTCCGACGCAGGGAACCGTCACGCTCGGCAACGGCCTTTTCGACATCGACGCGCAGCTGATGGTCACTGGCGGCGTCACGCTAGTCGGCCAGGGATGGGAGAGCACGACGATTCGTTTTGCCGGGACGAAAGCGGGCAGCGACAATCGCGTCGTGAATATTTCCGGCGGTGTCGTCAGCCATGTTGCGTTGACCGGCGGCAAGGTCGACAACAACGGCAATTGTGGCGGCGGGGCCATCATCACGGACGGTACGATATCGTGGTGCTGCGTCACCAACAACTACGCGAAGCGCAACTATGGCGGGGGCGGTGTTTTCGTCAGTGGCAATGGAAGCGTTAAGATCGACCACTCGATCATTGCCGGCAATTCCGCGGGAACGGCATTTATGGACGGCGCTGGCGGCGGCATCTGCGTTCGCGGGTACGATGGGCTCCGCGTTGAGATCGACAGCTGCCTCGTCTACGGCAACGCGGTGGGCGCCTCGGGCAGGACGAGCAATGGCGGCGGAATCGCGATCGGCGCCAGGAACGCGAACACCGACCACATCACGACGGTCATACGCAACACGACGGTTGCGAACAATGGCGTCGTCGGCTCGGGGCTTGGCGGTGGAATCTACATCGCCCAGGCCGATACGACGCTGATCAACTGCATCGTATCCGGCAACACGTCGGAAGCTGCCGCGACTACAGGCGATGCGGATGTGGCGTACAAGGACGCAACAATCGCCTCCGCAGTCGTTGCCAAGACAACGACCTGCCTCTTCGGCGGCACGCCGCTTTTCGCCAACGCGGCGAACGGCGACTACCATCTCGCGGCGAATTCGCCTGCGATCGAGGCGGGCACGGACTACGCAGGCCTTGAAAAAGACCTCGACGGCAAGTACTTCTCATACCAGAAGCCGGCAATCGGGTGTTACGAGTACGGCGAATACGGTCCGCGCCCCGAAGACGAGTGGGATATACCCGGCGGCAACGGCGGCATCAAGGGGCTCGATGACGGACAGGGCGGAAAGTTCATCGCGTTCACGGCGATTGCGCGTGAGGGCAGCACGCTCGCGGTCGGGTTCCGGGCTGCGGAAATCGGCGCGAGCGTCGGCGCGTCCTTCGGCCTCGTCTGCAAGGACAATCTCGAAGACGCCGAGACGTTCACGCTCAACGCGACCCTCACGGATGTCGAGGGTGCGCTCGGTGAGCTCCAGGCCACCACAACAAAGTCGCAGCTCTTCATCGTCGGCATCGGAGCCGCGGGTAGCAACTGAGCGGACGAAACGTGAAGACGCTTCTTGCCATCGTCCTGGCTGCGACCTGCAGCGCTGCGTCCGCCGTCGAGCTGATGCTCCCGGCGGACGGAGCGACGGTGCCGCTTCTTAGCGACGGACAGAAGGCTTTCTTCGACTCTTCCGACGGGGAGCGTCTCGCGAAGGCGGGCAATGCGGCGTACAGGGCTGACCTCCTGGCGCTCGGATGGTATCCGCAGCCGGTCGTGTTCGTCTGGTCCGGCATCAACTCCAGGAAGGAACGCCTCCGTTTCCGCATCTGGCGCGAGGATGACGGCGCGTGCGTGTGCGACACGAACTTCGTCTATCTCACGACCGGTCGGTTTGAGTGGGACAATTTCCGCGTCGGCTGCCGCTATCGCTGGGAGGTTGACGTAGCCGGAAAGGGGTCGGCAACGGGGACTTTCAGGACGGAGGACCGCGCGCCGCGGCTCATTCGCGTTCCGGGCGTGCCGAATGTGCGCGATCTCGGCGGCTGGCGGGCCGCAGATGGGCGAAGAGTGAAGCAGGGGCTTCTCTACCGCTCGGCGAATCTCTGCGAGAACGCGTCGGAGTGTCCGCCTGGCGAGCAGCCGCGGATACGTCTCGACGACGCGGGAGTCCACTTCATGACGAACGCCCTCGCCGTCCGCACGGAACTCGACCTGCGCAGCCCAAGGGAATGCGAAGGGCTCGTTGGTTCGCCGCTTGGACAGTCGGTGCACCGCGTGGAAATTTCGTCAGGCTGCTATTCGCAGATGGACGAGCCGTGGGCGAAGGAGGCGTGCCGAAAGGCGCTTGAGCTTGTGAGCGACGAGGGGAACCTGCCGCTTCTCTTCCACTGCTCGAGCGGGCAGGACCGCACGGGCACGCTTGCGTTCATCATCAACGGACTCCTCGGCGTGTCTCCCGAGGACCTTGTGCGCGACTGGGAGGCGTCGGCCCTCTGGAAGGACGAGCACGACTGGTTCAACCGCAACAACACATACGCCGCGCTTCTCGCCGTGATAGGCAAATATCCTGGCGAGACGCTGAACGAGCGGATCGAATCCTACGTGAAGTCCACGGGCTTTTCCGGCGCCGGCATCGCGCGGCTGCGCGCGCTTCTGCTGAGGCCCTGAAAACCGCGGCGTATGCTCACGCCTGCGCGAGATTTTGGTATAATGGGCGCCATGAATGCTGAAAATGCAAATGGCGGGCACAGCAACGCAGTCGGCGTCTTTGGGGTTTCCCGCAGGGATTTCCTGCGCGGAGCCGCGGGAACTGCCCTTTTCGGGATGGGCGCATGCACGGGAATCCCCGTCTCGGGCTCCCTGCGCAGGGACGAGGCCCTCGTGGCGATACTCTCCGACTGCCATGTGGGGGCATGGCGCTCTCCGGAGTACCAGGGCGTGAAATTTGCGGAGTGCATTGCGCGGGTGCTCGCGCTCGACCCGCTTCCCGCGAGGATGCTTATTCCAGGGGACCTTGCGTATCTATGGGGGCGCAAGGAGGACTACGAGCTGTCGCGGCGGCTGCTTCAGCCTGTCCTAGACGCCGGCATCGAGGTCACCATCGGCATGGGGAACCACGACCGCCGCGAGAACTTCCTCGAGCGCTGGCCGGAATACGCCGGCCGGTCGCCTGTCCGCGGGCGCATCGTCAGCAAGGTGCGCGGCGCCTATTTCGACTATATAATGGCGGATACGCTCGACCAGCCTGCGGAGACGGACCGGTGGATCACGCCTGGAACGCTTGACGGCGAACAGCGCGAATGGCTGAAGGCCGAGTGCGCGGCGGCGAAGCGTCCGCTGCTGGTCCTCGCCCACCATCCGGCGGGAGAGCTCGGCACTCCCGGGGACGGCAACACCATCGCCTCGGCGAGGAAGTTCGGCGAACTCATAATGGGGTCAAAGCACGCGCCCACCCGATGCTGCGGATACATTCACGGACACGACCACCGGTGGTATGTTACACGCTCCCTGATACACTGGAGCGAAGGCCGCGTAGGACATACGGCCGGGATCCCCTCGACCGGGCACTGGGGCGACATCGGATACGCGCTCCTGCGCGAGTATCCCGACCGCGCTGAGCTCTCCCTCGTGCAGTACGACTACTTCTCGCCGAAACCGCCTTCGGCGGACGCCGCCCCGAATCCCTCGTGGCAGGCCATCGTCCGCGACAACGCCGGCAGCCGCTGCACATTCAGGCCGCAACTGTCCTAGGACGTCGTCAGCCCCTGATTCCGCGGCTTAGGCATGGACGTCGCATGCTACTTTCGTATAAGTGCAAAACGGTGCCGGTTTTAGTATAATACCGGCGCAATGACCACCATTCCCAACAAACTGCATGCGACGCTGGCACTGGCGCTGGCGCTTCCTCTTGCGGGCGCTGCGTCCGCCGTGTTCTTCAACGACGTGAAGATACCGATGCGCGACGGCGTGAACCTCGCGGGGGACCTGTATCTCCCGACGAACCGCGCGGAGAAGATCGGCTGCTTCATGTCGTTCTCCCCCTACAAGGCGACGGGAGGGGAGAAGCCCTACTGCCCGGAACGCGCCGAGGAGTGGGGCGTCGCGACGCTGGCGGTCGACTGCCGCGGGTGCTGTCATTCGGAAGGCGTCTTCGAGCCGTGGGAAGGGCGGCTGGTCGACGATGCGGACGACCTGCTCAAGTGGATAGCCGCGCAGCCGTGGTCCAACGGGCGCGTTGTGACCGTCGGCGGGTCGTACCCCGGAAACACGCAGCTTGCGTGCCTGAAGAGCGGCAATCCCGCTCTCGTCGCGTGCGCGCCGTCCGTCATTACAGTCAATCCGCATTCGATCCTCTACGCGCCCGGCGGCGTGCTGATCCCCGAGTTCTTCCAGAAGTGGCATTCCGGGCTCAGCTCGTCCGAGAGCTGGGAGGAGCTGACCCGCCATCCTGACCGCAACGACCCGTACTGGGCGTCGCGCTGCGGCCTGAGGAACCTTTCGTCGGCGAAAGGACGCGCGCTCTACCAGGCCGGATGGTTCGACATGCTCGGCGTGGAGACGTTCGAGTCGTTCGCGCTGATGCCGGAGGGGTCGTTCCTGCGCGTCGGGCCGTGGAGCCACGGCGTCAACACCTTCGACAGGCCGGAGATCGACTACAGCAAGGTTGAGGGGACATCCGTCACCGAGGACATGGAAATCGAGTTCCTCCGCTCTGCGCTCGAGGGTAGGGCGAGCGAGACGGCAAAGCTCCCGGGAAGGATCCAGATATTCGTGATGGGAGCGAATGTCTGGCGCTACGAGAACGAGTGGCCGCTAAAGCGCACCGTCTACCGGAAGCTCTGCTTCGACGAGGGACTTTCCCTTGCCTTCGACGCGCCGAGGGGAGCGGCTGGCGAGGATTCGTTCGCCTACGACCCGGAGAACCCGGTTCCGACGAAGGGCGGGCGCGTCATCCACGCCGGCGGACAGTATTCGCAGGCGGAGATCGAGGCGCGCAAGGACGTGCTCTCGTACACGACGAAGACGCTGGACGGGGACCTGGAGGTGACGGGCGTAGTGAGGGCGTCGATTGTCGCGAAGTCGTCCGCCAGGGTCGCGGACGTGGCGGTCAAGCTCGTAGACGTCTATCCGGACGGCACGCCCTACAATGTGCTCGATTCGATCTGCCGCGGCGAATTCGCCGCGGAAACCGCGACGAAGCTCGACTTCCGCGTGGACATCACGAGCTACGTCTTCAAGAAGGGGCACAAGGTCCGCGTCGAGATCGCGGGCTCCAACTTCCCGCACTACGACAAGGCGAAGGAGGCGGCGACGACGCGGCTTGTCCGCGGCGAGTCTCACCTCGTGCTCCCGACAATACCCGGCGCAGTGGAATGAGGCGCGCGGCGGGTGCCGCTCCGGCCACAGTGAGATGGAACCCCCTTTGGCGGGGTGCGCCAGACGGAATCGGCATGGAATCATGCTGGCGGAATGTGGTATAATACCGGCATGATGAAAATCCGATGTTGCCAATTGGCGCGCCATGCGCTGAATGCCGCTGCCGTTTTTGCCTTGGCGGCGATTGTGTGCGCGCCGTCCATTGCGTCCGCCGGCCAGGAGCTGAAGACGCCCGAGACGTCGAGCCTCTTCGTGCGCCATGTCGACCCGCTGTCTGGGGTGGAGAGTTGGCTGCTGAAGCCCGGCGTCTTCTCGTTCCACCAGCAGGGCTGCTATTTCACGCAGAAGTCGATGACGGACGACGGACGCTTCCTGTTCTTCTGGGCGCGCGACCCCGAGTTCGAGGCGGACGGCAAGACGCCGAAGAAGAACCGCCTCATGACGACGGCGCTCATAGACTTCAAGACGGACACCATCGTCGACCTCGGAGTCAGGCCTCAGATTCCGTTTCTCGACGTTAAGACCGACCAGCTGTGGTACTTCCGCACCGACAAGTCGGGAAGGTTCGTCTGCCGCAGGGACCTTCTCGCGGACCCCCTTGCCGAGATCGTGGCCTGCAAGGTGCCGGATGCGCTCATTGGGGGCGTGAAGGCGATCCACTACCTCAGCACGCATCCGACTCTCACTCGCGACCGCAGGAAGATGTTCATCGCCGCGCATCTCGACGACCGCTACGAGCAGGGGTGCATCAACTTGGAGACGGGCGCATGGGAGAGCTGGGGCACCACGCCGTTCTACGCCAACCACGACCAGCTCAACCCCGTGCGCGACGACGTCGCCATGATTGCGTGGGAACGGTGCTGGGAAACGCCGGACGCGAAGGCCTACAGGGAGAAGACGGGGTGGTATCCGCGCATGTGGCTGGTGTATCCCGACGGACGGCGCGAGATGCAGCCGAGCCGCATCACCGGTCGCAACTACGCCACGCACGAGCACTGGGCGGAGGACGGGAAGGGCTTCTACTGGTGCGCTTCGGGCGTACACTACCAGGACCTCGAGACCGGAGCGCAGGAGACCGTGTGCCCCTGGACGGCGGCGCACGCCACGATGTCGGCGGACAACCGGCTGGTGGCGTTCGACTCGCCGGTGGGCAGGTGGTACCGCGGCTGCCAGTGGCAGGTCGGATTCTGGAACCGAGACGCGGGACGCGGCGTCTACATCCACGCGTTCCGTCCGAGGCTGTGCGACAACGACGACGGATGGCACGACCATCCCGATCCGCATCCGGCGTTCGTGTGCAACGACAGGTACGTGCTCTGCACGATGAACGGGGAGGACGGACGCATGAACCTCTCGCTTACGCCGGTCAAGCCGCTTGTCGCGCGCACGGCGACCGACCCCGATTCGTTCTTTGCCGGCCTCCCGGAGCGGGCGCGCCCAGAAGTGGTGGCGAAGCGGCTCGCGGAGCACTTCCTGGAGTGTCCGGCCGACGACTACCGGCCGCGGGGGTACAAGTACCGCAACTACGGCGGGAAGCTCGTGGAGTATCCGCTCGTGTCGCTGTGGGTCAACGCGCTCGCGAACGCGCGCCTCGCAGGCGACGCCGGCCTGGAGAAGCGGCTTGTCGAGCACTTCGAGCCGTTTCTCGGGGAGAAGAGGGAAAAGCAGTCGCCGGACAACCACGTCGACTACAGCGTGTTCGGCGCACTGCCGCTCGAGATCGCCATCCTCGGCGGCGACGAACGCTGCCGCAGGCTGGGGCTGAAGTACGCCAATGCCCAGTGGACGCCTCCGTCGGAAAGCACGTTCAACGCCAAGCACGCCCTGCCGGCGGAGCGCCAGCAGGAGCTCTGGAAGGCGGGCTACACGCCGCAGACGAGGCTCTGGATCGACGACATGTACATGATCACGCTGCTCCAGCTCCAGGCGTACAAGCTCACGAAAGACAAGAAGTACCTCAACCGTGCGCTCCACGAGATGTGCCTCTACCTCGACGAGCTGCAGGTCAAGGAAGGCCCGGCGGCGGGGCTCTTCTACCACGCGCCCGACGTGCCGTTCGTCTGGGGGCGCGGCGCCGGGTGGATGGCGGCAGGGATGGCGCTCCTGCTGACGGAGGTGCCGCCGCATGCCGACGAGTGGCATGTCGTGATGAAGGGCTACCGCAGGATGATGGCGGCGCTTCTGGGGCACCAGCGCGGGAACGGGCTGTGGGGTCAGCTCGTGAACGACCCCGAAAGCTGGGACGAGACGTCCGGCAGCGCCATGTACGCCTACGCATTCGTGACGGGCGTGCGCCGCGGATGGCTGGAGCCCGACCAGTACGGTCCCGCCGCCCGCAAGGCGTGGCTCGCGCTCGTCGACAGGCTCGACGAATACGCGAACCTCAGGGGCGTCTGCATCGGCACCGGCAAGAAGAACGACCGCACGTGGTACATGGAGCGTCCGCGCGAGGACGGCGATCCCCACGGACAGGCCGCGATGTCGTGGATCTGCGGCGCGCTGATGTCTCCGCGCCAGTGACCGGCTCCGCGAAACCCCGCAGCGCAAAAAATGGTATAATAGGCGGCGATGAACCAGGAAACAGCCATCATTGTCGCCGTGTGGATGCTCGCCGCGTACCTTGTCGGTGGGATTCCATTCGGATTTCTCATCGGCAAGGCGCGCGGAGTGGACGTGCGCACGGTCGGATCGAAGAACATCGGCGCCACGAACGTCTTTCGCACCGTAGGGAAGGGGTGGGGGCTGCTCGCGTTCGCGTGCGACGTCCTCAAGGGGCTTGTCCCGACGCTCCTGGCGCGGCAGTGGGCCATGGATCCCGAGCTGCCGCCGGACGGTTCGTGGTTCCCGCTCGTCGTCGGCGTGACGTGCGTCATCGGCCATATGCTGACGCCGTACATGAAGTTCAGGGGCGGGAAGGGGGTCGCGACGGCGTTCGGCATGCTGATCGGGCTTGCTCCGGCGCTTGTCGGGGCGGCGTTCGCGCTCTTCGCGCTCGTCTTCGCGTGCACCCACTACATCTCGCTCGGAAGCTGCGCGGCGGCGGCGTTCCTCATGGTCGCGGTGTGGATTCCGATGCCGCGGCTCGGTTCCGAGGGCTTCGCGAACCTGCCGCAGTGCGTGCTCGTCACGCTGATCGCCGCGTTCGTCATATTCAAGCACCGCTCCAACATCGCGCGGCTCGTCCGCGGGGAGGAAAGCAGGATATATCTCTTCGGCAAGAAGAAAGCGGAAGATTGATTCCGTTTTTTGTGGTATAATAGCATCAACATATGAGCAAGACCAAGTCAAGACAGATACGGATAACCGACACTACGCTGCGCGACGCGCACCAGTCGCTCTGGGCGACGCGCATGCGCACGGACGACATACTCAAGATCGCCGAGACGATCGACGGCGCCGGGTACTACTCCCTCGAATGCTGGGGCGGCGCGACGTTCGACGTGTGCATGCGCTTCCTCCGCGAGAATCCGTGGGAGCGCCTCAGGCAGATCAAGAAGGTGTGCAGGAAGACTCCGCTCCAGATGCTTCTCAGGGGCCAGAACATCCTCGGCTACAGGCACTATCCGGACGATGTCGTCGACCGCTTCGTCGCGCTCGCGTGCGAGAACGGGATGGACATCTTCCGCGTCTTCGACGCGCTCAACGACCCCCGCAACCTCGAGCAGGCGATCAGGTCCGTGAAGAAGTACGGCGGCCACGCCCAGGGCACGATCTGCTACACGACCTCGCCCGTCCACACGGTCGGGAAGTACGTCGAGCTCGCGAAGGAGCAGGAGGCGATGGGCGTCGACTCCCTCGCGATCAAGGACATGGCGGGCATACTCACGCCGGGAGCCGCGCGCGAACTCGTGTCCGCCCTTGTGAAGGCGATGCCGGAGATGCCGATCCAGATTCACTCCCACATGACGAGCGGGATGGCGGCGGCGATGTATCTGGCGGCGGCGGAGGCCGGGGCGGGTTGCTTCGACTGCGCGATATCGACGCTTTCGTCGTTCTCGTCCCAGCCGCCGACGGAGTCCGTCAAGGTCATCCTCGAGAGCTGCGGGTTCGACACGGGTCTCGACACCGGCGCGCTGACCGCGATCAACGAATACTTCAAGGGCCTCAAGGCGAAGCGCCAGCCTGCGGCGACCGCCAAGGGCGTGGAGCCCGTGGACGCGGGTGTCCTCGTCCACGCGATCCCCGGCGGCATGATCTCGAACCTCCGTTCGCAGCTTGCCCAGCAGGACGCCCTCGACCGCCTCCCCGAGGTGCTGGAGGAGCTCCCGAGGACGCGCGCCGACATGGGGTATCCGCCGCTCGTCACGCCGACCTCCCAGATCGTCGGCGTGCAGTCGGTGCTGAACGTCCTCTCCGGGAAGCGCTATTCGATGGTGACGGACGAGACGAAGCGCTATGCGGCGGGCTACTACGGCCGTACGCCTGCGCCGATCGACCCGAAGCTCAGGAAGAGGCTCTGCGGCGGCCTCAAGCCGATCACGTGCCGTCCGGCGGACCTGCTCAAGCCCGGGCTCGTCGCGGCCGCGGCGGAGCTGCCGCCGAACACGATCAGGGCCGAGGAGGACATCCTGTCCTACGCGCTTTTCCCCGAGGTGGCGCTCGGCTACTTCAAGTGGCGCAGGGAGGGCGGGCCGATCCCGGCGGACTCGGAGGCGACGGCGGGGACGGCCGAAGGCCCTAAGGCGAAGGCCGAAAGCCCGGCGGCGCAGGCTGCCGGAGGCCAGCAGGCGCCAGTCAGGGGCGCCCCTGTGCTTGCGCCGCTGAACGGCACGTTCTACCGCAGCGACGCGCCGGGGAAGCCGCAGATGGCGGCGGACGGCGCGGCGGTGAAGGCCGGCGACGCGGTCTGCGTCGTGGAGGCGATGAAGCTTTTCAATCCGATCAAGGCGCCCGCCGGCGGGAAGATAACGTTCCTCGTCGAGCATGGCAGGCCGGTGACGAAGGGACAGGTGCTCGCTACCGTCGGGTGACGTGGTCGCGCGACGGGGGCGGAGAACGGAAAAAGAACGAGAGGAGGCAGCATGTCGAAGGAGAAACCGCGCATCTTGATCGTCACGCCGGAGATCACGTATCTTCCGGAGGGCATGGGCAACCTCGCGGGCAGGATGTCCGCGAAGGCGGGTGGCATGGCCGACGTCTCCGCCTCGCTTGTCGCGGCGCTGCACGAACTCGGCGCCGACGTCCACGTCGCGCTCCCGCACTACCGCCGCATGTTCCACGTCGAGACGGCTCAGCTCGTCGCGGACGAGCTGAGGAAGTACAAGAGCCACCTCCCCGACGAGCGCATCCATCTCGCCGAGGACCGCTGCTTCTACTACCGCGACACCGTCTACGCGCAGGGCGACGGCAACGTCAAGCTCGCGCTCGCGTTCCAGCGCGAGGTCATCAACAACATCATCCCGCATGTGCAGCCGGACCTCATCCACTGCACCGACTGGATGACGGGCCTCATCCCGGCTGCCGCCCGCCGCGAGGGGATACCGTGCCTCTTCACGGTGCACAACATCCACACCCACAAGCTGACGCTCGCGCAGGTCGAGGACGCGGGCATAGACGCAGCGGAGTTCTGGTCCAACCTCTACTACAGCTATCCGCCGTACAACTACGAGGAGTCCAGGAACTGCAACCAGGTGGACCTGCAGGCGTCCGGCTGCTTCGCCGCGCACTTCATCAACACGGTATCCCCGACGTTCCTCCAGGAAATCGTGAACGGGTGGCACTCGTTCGTGCCGGAGTCGATCAGGAGCGAGATCAGGAACAAGGCCAACGCAGGCTGCGCGGCCGGCATCCTGAACGCGCCGGATCCCTCCGACAACCCGGAGACGGACGACAAGATACCGTTCAAGTACGGTCCCGGCGGGCACTGGGAGATGAAGCGCCGCAACAAGCTCGCCCTTCAGCACGCGCTGGGCCTCGAGGAGAATCCCGACGCGCCGCTCTTCTTCTGGCCGAGCCGCCTCGACCCGGTGCAGAAGGGGCCGCAGCTCCTGACCGACATCACCTTCAGGTTCCTCGACAAGTACCACGAGCAGGGCGCGCAGATCGCGATCATCGCGAACGGGCCCTACCAGCAGCCGTTCTGGGACATCCAGGCGTTCCACGGCATATCCGACAGGCTCGCCGTGCACAACTTCGACGGACGCCTCTCGCAGCTCGGCTTCGCGGCGAGCGACTTCACGCTCATGCCGTCCCTCTTCGAGCCGTGCGGGCTCCCGCAGATGCAGGCCCCGATCTACGGCTCGCTCGCGGTCGCGCACAACACGGGCGGCCTCCACGACACCGTCGAGCCGCTCGACTGGCAGAAGTCGAAGGGCAACGGCTTCCGTTTCGACACCTACGACTCGAACGGGCTTTTCTGGGCGATGGACCAGGCGATGGAGTTCTACATGCAGCCGCGCGAGGTCCGCGAGCGCGAGGTCGCGCGCATAATGTCCGAGTCGCTCCGCCGCTTCAACCACCAGGCCTGCGCGAAGGAGTACATCAAGCTCTACGAGAAGATGCTGGACCGTCCGCTGGTCCGCAAGTCCGCCGCAAGGTGACCGCACGGAAGGAGGTGTCTATGCCCCGTCTGCTCGATGATCCGTATCTCAGGCCCTTCGAAGACGCGGTGCGCGGGCGCGCGGCGCATGCGTATGCGCGCGCGCGGGAGCTCGCCGGGGACCGTCCGCTCGCCGAGTGGGCGTCTGCCCACGAGTTCTACGGGCTACACCGCACCGCGCGTGGATGGGTCTTCCGCGAATGGGCGCCCAACGCGACGTCGATGTGGCTCGTGGGAGACTTCTCCAGGTGGAAGATCGACCCCAGGTTCGAGTGCAGAAGGAGGCCCGGGAGCGACGTCTGGGAGATGGAGGCGCCCGCGAAGCTCATCCGCCACGGCGACAACTACCGGCTGGAGATGCGCTGGGAGGGCGGGCACGGCGAGCGGATTCCCGCGTATGCGCGCTACGTCGTGCAGGATCCGGAGACGAAACTCTTCTGCGCGCAGGTCTTCGAGCCGCGCAGGAAGTACGTCTGGAGGAACCGCTCCCCGGTCGAGTCCGGGAAGCGGCCGGTGACGCCGCTCATCTACGAGGCGCACGTCGGCATGGCCGGCGAGGAGGAGCGCGTCCACACCTACGCCGAGTTCCGCGACGACGTCCTGCCGCGCATAAAGAAGGCCGGCTACAACACCGTCCAGCTGATGGCCGTGATGGAGCATCCCTACTACGGGTCCTTCGGGTACCACGTGAGCTCCTTCTTCGCCGCGTCCTCGCGCTTCGGGACGCCGGACGACCTGAAGTCCCTCGTCGACGCGGCGCACGGGATGGGGCTCGCCGTGATCATGGACCTCGTCCACAGCCACGCCGTCAAGAACGAACGGGACGGACTCGGCTTCTTCGACGGGACCGACTACCAGTACTTCCACTCCGGCGGCAAGGGATGGCACTCGGCGTGGGACAGCCGGTGCTTCGACTACGGCAAGACGGACGTCCTCCACTTCCTGCTCTCCAACTGCCGGTTCTGGCTCGACGAGTACCGCTTCGACGGGTACCGCTTCGACGGGGTGACCTCGATGCTTTTCTGGGACCACGGGCTCGGCGCCGCGTTCACGAACTACGGGATGTACTTCAACGGCTCCATGGACGACGACGCGTGGGCCTATCTCCAGATGGCGAACCGCGTGGTCCACGAGTCGCACCCGGGGGCGATAACGATTGCCGAGGACGTATCGGGCATGCCGGGCGTCGCCGCGCCGGCGGAGGATTGCGGGATCGGCTTCGACTATCGCATGGCGATGGGCGAGCCCGACTTCTGGTTCCGCCTCGCGGAGAAGGTGCGCGACGACGACTGGCCAATGGGCGGCATCTTCTGGGAGCTCACCAACAAGCGCGCCGAGGAGAAGGTCGTAAGCTACGTCGAGTCGCACGACCAGGCGCTCGTCGGCGGCAAGACCTTCTTCTTCCAGCTTGCGGACGCGGCGATCTACTGGGGCATGGGCAGGGACCAGCACGGCCTCGAGGTCGAGCGGGCGATCGCGCTCCACAAGATGGCGCGCCTCGCGACGTGCGCGCTCAACGGCGGCGCGTACCTCAACTTCATGGGCAACGAGTTCGGACATCCCGAATGGATCGACTTCCCCCGCGAGGAGAACGGCTGGAGCTACAGCCACGCACGCCGGCAGTGGTCGCTGAGGGACGACCCCAACCTGCGCTTCAAGGGCCTCGCCGACTTCGACGAGACGATGCTCTCCGAGCTTTCGAAGGCGAAGGCGATATTCGGCGGGGGGCGCGCTCGCGCGATACCCGCGAAGCTCGCGGCGAACGAGTCGGACAAGGTGCTTGCGTTCGTGCGCGGGAACCTTCTGTTCGTCTTCAACTTCAACCCTGTCCGGTCGTTCGAGGACTATGGCATAACGGTCCCCCCCGCGTCCGACTGGAAGCACCTGTTCGACACCGACGAGCCGCGCTTCGGCGGGCAGGGGCGCATCATGCCCGGCATGGTCTACTCGCCGTCGCTCGTCCTCGACCGCGGCGAGCTCGTCCAGCAGATCAGGCTGTACCTTCCCTCCCGCACCGCCGTGGTGCTCAAGTACGCGTGAGCGCGCCGCGGCTTTTTGATATAATATCGGGGACATGAGAATCCTGTTCCTGAGCGACATACACGGCGTGCCCTCCGCGCTCGAGGCCGCGCTCAAGGCCGGCGAGGCGCTGGGCTACGACAAGATCGCGCTGCTGGGCGACCTGCTCTACCACGGGCCGCGCAACGGCGTGCCGGACTTCTACGACCCAGTGAAGGTCGCCAGGACGCTCAACTCCCTCAAGGACCGCATAGTCGCCGTCCGCGGCAACTGCGACGCGGAGGTCGACCAGATGATGTTCGAGTTCCCGATGATGGGCGACTACGCCATCCTCGACGCGGGGGAGGAGACGTTCTTCCTGACTCACGGGCACATCTGGAACGAGTACAGGCTTCCGCCGCTCGGCATGGGAACCGTGCTCGCCCACGGGCATACGCACATCCCGGAGCTCAAGACGCTCGAGTGCGGGATGAAGATATTCAACCCCGGGTCGGTCGCGCTGCCGAAGGGCGGTTCCAGCCGGTCGTTCGGCCATTTCGACGGACGTGAACTGAGGCACTACACGATATGACGCTTACCGAACAGATACGCGCGCTCGCGAAGGAGCGCAACGCGGTGATCCTGGCGCACAACTACCAGCGGGGCGAGGTCCAGGACGCGGCCGACATAACCGGCGACTCGCTGGAGCTCGCGCGCAAGGCGACTGAGGTGGACGCCGACGTGATAGTCTTCTGCGGCGTCTACTTCATGGCCGAGACCGCGGCGATACTCAATCCGGGGAGGACGGTGCTCATCCCCGACCCGTCCGCGGGATGTCCGATGGCCGACATGATCACGGGCGCGCAGCTCAGGGAGCTGAAGGCGAAGCACCCCGGCGCGAAGGCGGTGTGCTACGTGAACTCCACCGCCGAGGTCAAGGCCGAGTGCGACATGTGCGTGACGAGCGGAAACGCCGAGAAGGTGATGAGGACCTTCCCCCCGGAACAGGAGATTATCTTCGTGCCCGACCGCCATCTCGGCTCCCACATCGCGGGGCTGCTGGGGCGCAGCTACATCCTCTGGCCCGGGTACTGCCCCACGCACGCGGCGCTCACGGCGAAGTCGATCGCCGACGCGCGCGCCGCGCATCCGGGCGCGCCGGTCCTCGTCCATCCCGAATGCGCGCGCGACGTCCGCGACGCGGCCGACGAATGCCTCTCCACGGGCGGCATGTGCCGATTCGCGCGCGAGACGGACGCGGCGGACGTGGTCGTCGGAACGGAGGTGGGGATCCTCCACCGGCTCCGCGCGGAGAACCCCGGCAGACGCTTCCATCCGGTGAACGAACGACTTGTCTGCCCGAACATGAAGAAGACGACGCTGGAGGGCCTGTACGAGTGCCTGAGGGACATGAAGCACGTCGTCAGGGTCAAGGAGCCGACCGCGTCCGCCGCGAGAAGGGCGATAGCTGCGATGCTGGAGATTGCGTAGGGAAAGGAGTCCGACAATGATGTCGAACGACGAGATCAGGGGCCTGTCCTGGCACAGGCTGTGGGAGGACGGCTGGTTCTGGCGGGTGCTCGCCGCGGCGCTTGTCGTGGGGTTTGTCGTCGGGATGGGGAACTTCGTTCTGGAGCTTTCGTTCCGTCTGGCGGGGTTCGCGGGCGGGCTGGCGCTGGGTTCCGCCGAGGGGCTGACTCCCGCCGCCCTCGTCGTGATAGCGTGGGGGCTTGCCGCGCTGCTGGTGCTCCTCAGCGTGAGGTTCATGCTCGCTGCCTGCCAGACCTGGGGATTGTCCAGACTGTATCTCAAGGTCGTGCGCGACGACCGGGAGCGCTGGTTCGAGGAGTCGTTCGTCGGTTTCAAGTGCCCGTTCGAGGCTTTCTGGCTCATATCCCTCCAGTGCCTCGTCATCTCGCTCTGGACCCTGCTGTTCATAGTTCCCGGGATCATCGCCGCCCTGCGCTACTCCATGGTCTGGTACGTGCGGGCGGACAATCCCGACTGGACGGCCCGCCAGTGCATGGACGAAAGCGCCAGGATCATGGAGGGCCGCAAGTGGAGCTTCGTCGTGTTCATCTTCTCCTACTGGAAGTGGCTTGTCGCGCTCGTCGCGCTTCTTGTCGCGGGGCTTTCGCTGGTGGGGCTGGGCTGCTATGTGGCCTTCTCCAACGCCTATGCATGGATCGTGCCCGTCATACTCCTCGGACTGCCGATCTTCCTCGCCTTCTACGCGGTTGCCTTCGTGTACGGATTCCACTCGTCCGTTGGATCGGCCGCGTTCTACTGCGAAATCTCCCGGGAGGCGTCCGCGGCGGACATGCCCGTTTGAATCCACGGCGAAAAAAGCGTATAATATAGTCTCAATGGCCAAGATCAAGCTCACGAAGACAGAACTGAAGGCGCAGACGGACGCTCTCAAGCGTTTCCAGCGCTTTCTGCCGATGCTTCAGCTCAAGAAGCAGCAGCTTCAGGGCGAGATCGCCGGCATCGTCGCGAAGGCCGAGGAGGTCTCGGCGAAGGAACGCGCGGTGCGGGCGGGGCTTGAGCGCTGGGTCGGGCTTCTCGCGACGGACGACGGGCAGCTCGAGGGGCTGGTCACGGTCAGGAAGGTCAACACCGGCTCCGCCAACATCGCCGGCGTCCAGATACCGACATTCGAGTCGATAGAGACCGACGTCGGGGAGATCGACCTCTGGGCGACGCCCGCCTGGGTCGACGGGGCGGTGGAGGCGGCGAAGGAGATACTTTCGCTCCAGTGCGAGCGCGCGGTGTTCGAGGAGCAGCGCAGGCTCGTCGCGGCGGAGCTCCAGCAGACCTCCCAGCGCGTGAACCTCTTCGAGAAGGTGAAGATCCCGGCCTGCAGGGAGGCGATACGCGTCATCAAGATCGCGCTCGGCGACGAGCAGACCGCGGCCGTCACGCGCGGCAAGATCGCGAAGTCGAGGGTTCCCGAGTCCGGAGAGGGGGTGGCCGCATGATCGCGCCGATGAAGCACGTCGACCTCGTCTGCGTTGCCGCCGACCGCGACCGCACGCTCGAGCGCCTGCGCGCGCTCGGCGCTGTGCACCTCGACCTTTCCGGCGCGCAGGGGGCGGAGTTCGCCGCGGCGAAGGGCGACATAGTCGACGCCGAGAGGGCCGTCAGGACGATCCGCAAGGCGCGCGAGGGCATGGACGCGGAGTCGCTTGAGCTGAGGCCGCGCGAAGTCGCCGAGGTCCTGGCCGTGGACCGCGACCGCGACACGCTCAAGTCCGCCGCAGAGGATCTTTCCCGCGAAATACGCCTCTACGAGCCCTACGGCGACTTCGATCCAGAGCTCGCGAAGAAGCTCCTCGCCGAGGTGGAGGGTCTCCGCGGCGTCGCGGACATCCCCGAGACGCTTCCCGCGATGAGGCTTTCCAAGATGCAGGAGAAGCTCGCGCGCGTGCGGAACAGGATCGCGATCGACGACATGAAGCTCGCGGAGTGCGACGAGGGCCATATCCTCCGGCGATATCCGAAGCTCGCGGACCGGATGGAGTTTGCCGCGGCCAGGGAGCTGATGGAGAGCAGCGGCGCCGTGGCCTTCGTCTCGGGCTGGATTCCCGAGATGCGCACGGGAGATCTCGCGTCCGCAGCGCACGAGGAGGGATGGGGCGTCCTTCTGCGCGACCCCGCCGACGGCGAGGCTCCGCCTACCCTGGTCGAGCCGCCCAGGATGTTCCGTCCGATGAAGGCGCTTTTCGACGGCCTCGGCATCGCCCCGGCGTACACGGAGGCGGACGTGTCCGTTCCGTTCATGTGCTACTTCTCGCTCTTCTTCGCGATGCTCGTCGGCGACGGCGCGTACGGCGCGATCTTCCTCGCGGGCACGCTCGCGATGAGGAAGAAGCTTCCGAAGAGCTGGTTCACGCTGCTCACGGTGTTCTCCCTTGCGACGATTGCATGGGGCGTCCTGTCCAATACCTGGTTCGGCGCGGGCATCCCCGCGGGCGCAGACTGGCCGACGGTGAAGTGGCTCGGCGACGTCACGTACAAGAACATCATGCTCGTCTGCTTCACAATCGGGGCCTCGCATCTAATGCTGGCGCGAATCTGGAACGGCGTCTGCCGGCTGCCGGACTCGACGGCTGTGGCGGAATTCGGCTGGGCGGGAATTCTGCTCTTCATGTATTTCGTGACCAATTCGCTCGTCGGGATATTCGCGTCGATACCGTCGTTCATGACTTGGGTGTTCGGCGTTTCGCTTGTTGCGGTGTTTCTGTTCTCGGTCAAGCCGAAGGACCTCAAGACGAACGGAATCTCCCTCGGCATGCTTCCGCTCAACATCATGTCGTCGCTCGGCGACATCATCAGCTACGTCAGGCTCTTCGCCGTCGGCCTTGCGTCCGTCAAGGTCGCGGAGAACTTCAATTCGATGGCCCTTGGCCTCCTTTCGGGCGACAAGCCGCTCTGGCTGAACATGCTGCTGGCCGTCGGAACGGTGCTTATACTCGTCGCGGGGCATGCCCTCAACCTGGCGATGGCCGCGCTTTCGATTCTGGTGCACGCCGTGCGCCTGAACACCCTCGAATTCTCAAACCACAAGGGCGTCTCCTGGTCTGGGTACGCCTTCAATCCGTTCAAAAAACACTAGGGAGCAAACAATGAGTGATGCTGCAATGATCGTCGCAGGCGCTATAGCCTGCATGGGCCTCGCGGGCGCGGGAAGTGCGTTCGGCACCGGCTTTGCCTCGGCCGCCGCCGTCGGCGCGTGGAAGAAGTGCTATGCCGCGAACAAGCCGGCTCCGTTCCTTCTGCTTACGTTCGTCGGCGCGCCGATAACCCAGGTCCTGTACGGGATGATCGTGATGAACAAGATGCTCGACTTCCTCAAGACGCCCGACAAGGTCGCCGGGCTCGGCGTTCCGCTTCTTGTCGCCGGCATCTTCGCCGGCCTCGCCATCGGCCTTTCGGCGCTCTTCCAGGGCCGCGCCGGCGCGGCCGCGTGCGACGCGCAGGCCGAGACGAACCAGGGCTTCTCCAACTACCTCGCCGCGCTCGGCATCGTCGAGACTGTCGCAATCTTCGCGCTGGTGTTCGCCTATCTCGCCATCGGCAAGATCGCGTAAATGCGCCTGAGCCCTAAATGGGGATGGTTCGCGGCGTTCACGGCGGTCTTCGCCGTGTGCGCCGCCTTCGTTTTCTGGGGGACGTGGTCGACGGACATGGCCCCCGTCATGCCGGACTGCCCGACCTCCTATCCGGTGCACTGGTTCCGCGAATGGCTGTGCGGCTGGCTGGAGAGCGGGAAGTTCGCCCCGGCCGAGGCGATGAACTGGATAGGGAGCCCGTACATATGGACGGAGTTCCAGTATGCGTTCGCCGCATACATGTCGGCGCTCGGCCTCGCCTATTTCCTCCTTGGAAGGGGTCTTCCCCGCGTCGCGGCTTACGGCGCGGGGCTTCTTTTGGCATTCTCCGGATACTGGTTCACGCTCTTCTCCGCCGGGCACCTCGGCTGGTTCCAGTGGATGACCTACGGAGTCTTCGTGTTCGGGCTCGTCGACCGCGCGCTCGAGAAGGGGAGGCCGCGCCACTGGCTTCTCCTCGGCGCGTGCCTTGCATGGGGCTCGATGCGCCAGCCCGACCTCTGGCTCCTCTTTTCGGCGTTCTCGGGCGTGTATTTCGTGTTCAGGCTGGTTGTCGTCCTGCGCGGAACGGCGCGCGGAGCGCGGCGCGTCGCGCTTGCAAAATGGGCCAAGGGCTCGGCGATTGCGCTAGCCGCGCTTCTCGCAATCGGCGGCGCGAGCTTCAGGAGCGCGTTCGTGAACGACCTCGCCGGACGAGACAAGCAGATCGAGGAGGGCCAGACCCTCGGCGCGAACGCCGCCAAGGACGACGCCGAGAAGCGCTGGATATTCACGACCAACTGGTCGATGCCGCCAGAAGCCACAAAGGAGTTCTGGCACGCCGGCGTCGAAGGCGACACGAGCTGCCCGTATACGCTCGCGATCGGGCAGAAGCGTCGCAGCGGGATCCGCCCATACACCGGCCGCCTCGGCCGTCCGCTCGGCGCAACGCAGGGCAACTACCGCCAGCATTCGCTCTATGTCGGCATTGCCACTTGCATTCTCGCCTTTGCCTGCGTCTTTTGGGCGATCTTCAAGCGGTTTAAAGCGCCGGCCGCCAGTACAATCTTCTTCTTCGCCATTTCCGCAGTTGTCTTCTGGCTTTTCTCGATGGGACGTTTCTGCGAGCCGGTCTATCGAATTGTCTACGCGCTGCCGTTTGGCGACTACCTTCGCGCCCCGGTAAAGTGGCATCATCTCACGGAGTTCTGCGTTTGCGTCTTGGCTGGGTATGGTATCTGGGGCTGGATGCAGGTGGAAGGCAAATGGGCCAGCGTCCGTGTCAAGACGATCGGAGCGGCAGTCGTCGTCCTTCTCGGCGTCATCGAACTTGTAGGCAACGACCGGCTCTACTGTGCGCCACATCGGGCGGATGCGGACATGCAGTTTGTCGACGGACGCATGCTGCAGGACCCGCGCGGGAGGGCGCAGCTCGACCAGATGCGGGCGAGGGTCATCGGCTTCTACCAGAACGCCGCGCTGATCGAGATCCCCAGGGAGCGGCCTGTGGCGTCGCGTCCGGAAGGCCTTCCCGGGCCGCAGGCGACGACGCTTGCGCTGGGCATTCTTTCGCTAATCGGAACGCTTGCCGCGCTTTCGGCGTTGGCCGGCGGCTTTTGGAGGCATGTCCATCAAAATGAAACCATATAGGATACTTGTGATAAATCCGGGCTCGACCTCGACGAAGGTGAGCCTGTTCGAGGACGAGACGTCGGTTTTCGAGAAGAGCCTCTTCCATGACGCGTCCGTCCTGCTGAAGTTCCCGCACGTTAACGACCAGGTGCCGTTCCGCCGCGGCGTCATCATGGACATGCTGAAGTCCGAGGGCGTCGACCCATCGTCCATCGACGCGTTCGTCGGGCGCGGCGGGAGCGCCTGCACCCAGCCGGGCGGCGTCACGCGCATCGGACGGAAGCTCTACGACGACACGGTCGCCGCCGTCGGCGGCTCGGAGCATCCCGCGAAGCTCGGCGTCATGCTCGCGTGGTCGTTCTCGCAGGAGTACGGCAGGCCCGCGTTCACGCTCAACCCTACGAACGTCGACGAGTACTGCGACCTCGCGCGCCTCACCGGCATCAAGGGCGTCTACCGCGTCTCCCACTCGCACGTCCTCAACCAGAAGGCCGTCGCCGAGTTCCACGCCGCGAAGCTCGGCCGCAAGTACGAAGACTGCAACTTCATCGTCGCGCACATCGACGGCGGCATCACCGTTTCCGCGCACGAGCGCGGACGGATGGTCGACGGCAACATGGGCGCGGACGGCGAGGGCGCGTTCACACCGACGCGCATCGGCTCGGTGCCGGTGCTGCAGCTTCTCGACTACATCGAGGCGCACTCCGTCGCGGACGTGCGCCTCAGGTGCTCGAGGGCGGGCGGATTCGTCGACCTCTTCGGCACGTCCAACTCCGACACGATACACTCGCTCGTCGAGAAGGGCGACCGCAAGGCGACGCTTGTCTGGAACACTATGATCTACCAGATCTGCAAGATGATCGGCGAGATGTCGGCGGTCCTCTGCGGGAAGGTGGACGCGATCCTGCTCACGGGGGGGCTCGTCCGATTCGCCGACATCGTCGACGGAATCCGGACGCGCTGCGGCTTCATCGCGCCGATCGAGGTCTATCCCGGCGAGATGGAGCAGGAGGCGCTGGCGATTCCGGCGCTCAGGGTCCTCCGCGGCGAGATCGAGCCGCGGGACTACAGCGGCAGGAACGTCTGGCAGGGCTTCGGCGACATCGGGCTTTAGACTGGGAATGCAGATTGCCTGCGATTGATTTTCCGTGATTTCGTATCATTTGGATACCTCTCAACCCCCGCCTATTTGCTATAATATGTCTTTCACGGGGGGTATTTTGGCAATTTTCAAGAGAGGGAAAGCTGATGCGACGATGCCTATGCAAGCTGGCGGCGTATCTGTTCCTCGGCCTGGGTTCGGCCGGGGCTTTGGCTGTCGGGCGTGATTCCCCCGCTGACGGACGTGGGCATGTCGGCCTATTGCGTATCCGCGGATCCCATGGACACATTGCGCTGGACGCGGGCGATGCCCGATTCCCTGGTGACGCCAGGGCTTCCTTTTCCCGGACGCGTTCCATGGAGACCAGCAGCAGGGTCGCCGCCGCCCTGGCCAGGAGCCGCCGAGGCGGCAGAGGCGGAGCCAGCGCGCCGTCGCCGCGCGTCCTGGCGATGTACGACGTGTCCGTAAACGCCGGAGGGCGCAAGTGGCAGCCCAGGACCGGCGAGCCGGTGCGGGTCGACGTGGAGCTTGCGGAGCCGGTGCCGGTTTCCGCCGCGGCCAGTCTCGGCGTGGTCCACCTTGCGGACGACGGCACGGTCGAGGAGCTGCCGTCGTCGCGGTACGGCTTCACCTTCAACGCCGGGCAGACTGCCGTCACCGCGTTCTGGTTCTCGGCCACGGGTTTCTCCGTGTACTCCATCGTCGACAAGTCCGGCAACCTGGTCGAGCCTCGCCGGTTCTACCACTTCTACGGCCATCCGACAACGGAGAGCGGGCGCAGCTCCGCGCTTCCGTACATCTACCGCGACGAGACCAACGACGTCGTGAACGTCCAGATCGTCAAGGACGGCGACATGCTCAAGGAGCCGCCGATCCCGCTTGACATCCTCGACGAGTACGGCTTGATCAAGAGCATGTTCGAGGGGTGGTACGTGGTCAGCAACCACGTGCGCTCCGCGAGCGCCGTAGAGAGCAAGCTCGACCCGACGAACGAATACTTCCAGTTCGTGTGGCCCGTCGGCGCGACGGACAGGCGCATGACGTTCACCAACGCCGTTTCGGTGACGGAGACGGAGGACTGGGACTACTACGTGGTGCCGCTCTACGAACACGCGCGCTTTCTCCAGTTCAACGAGAACGCCAAGACCGAAACCGAGCAGGGGGCCGCCGCGCACATCATCAAGCGCAAGCTCGTCGCCATCAACGACGAAACGGGCGTGGCGACGCTCAAGGTGAGCGACGTGCAGGCGGCGCTCAAGAACAGCCGCGACGAGTATTTCTGCGGATGGGAGTATCTTGGCGTCGACGGACAGCTCAGGCAGCTGCCGGTCTATTCGGGGGCCGGCAAGCCGCAGGATCAGTACATCACCGTCGACGACGCGCTTTTCGAGGCCAACGGCGGCAGCGTCATACCGCTGTATCCCTACTACGTCTCCGCGCACTTCCTCCACTTCGACTCGAACGCCGGGGGCTCTCATGCGAAGTACGTCGGCTCGGTGTTCGTCCGCTCGTCCAGCAACTTCAGCACCGTGGAGACGAGCGGCGAGCGCAAGGGCTACAACTTCACGGGCTGGCGCGCCGGGTTCAAGGACGAAGCCACCAAGGAGGTCACGTTCGGCGATATGGTCACCGACGCGAACGGCAACTTCATCCCCAACAAGACCATCACGAACCCGTTGACCGGCGCCGTGGCCTTCTACACGGATGCGCAAGGCAACATTCGCATGAACGAGGACGTGACGCTCTACGGAACCTGGGCGGCGAACTCGGACTCCACCTACCGCGTGATCATCTGGCAGCAGCGCGTGACGGATTCGAAGGACGCGGCGGACGCCGAGAAGAAGTACTACTACGTCACGCACTATACGAGCCCCGTGGTTCCCTCCACGACGCAGATCTCCGAGAACCTGATCAAGAGCTTCTCCGGAACGGCGGCTTCGGGAACCAACCCCGACCGCTCGAACCTCACGACCATATCCGGCAAGGACAACCTCACAGACGAGGATTTCACCGGCTTCCACTATGGACGTTGGGAGTGCAAGGATGAGACCGTGGCCCCCGACGCCTCCACCGTCATCAACGTCTACTACGACCGCGACCTCATCACGCTAAGTTTCTGTGTGGCCCAGTCGACCTACACGTACACAAGGACGACGGGCAACTCTGGTACTCAATATGGCACTGACAATGGAACGGACTACTATCAGCTGTATTACAAGAGCAGTGGCCAGAACAAGGGCTGGTATAAGGATCAGAACTACAGGAATGCTTACAGCGGGAATCGATATACGCGCAGCGTAACGACTTCGCAGACTATTGATGACTCGAGAACCATGACGGGGCTTTATGGACAGACGTTGGCGGACAACGGATACACGTGGGATTCAACGCAGTGGTGGTATGACAAGCCTTCAAGTTCTTCGTCGCGTACCAGGACAACGTTCCTCGATGCATTTCTGCCTACGAGCGGCAGTGACGAGACGTTTTACGGTGAAAACCCATCTTCAACCAGTACGACGATAAATTTCTATAAGGAGGCGCTTGACGGCTCTTGGATTCTTGCGAACTCCGTACCAAGTGGTTCCGGTAGTTTCAATATCTCCGACAAGTACAATGGTTTCGAGGCGTACCAGTACAGCAAAAATGGTGGGGATTACCAAAGTGTAGGCGCCTATAACGAATCGACAAAGTACTATGGGAGCCAGGTTTCAAGTTACACCACTCTTGACATCCGCTTCAAGCGCAAAGCGCACGAGCTGATCTACAAGTATAACGACGACACCAGGGAGCACACGCTGCGCACCGTCAATGAAGTGGCCTTCGAAAAGCCGCTCGCCGAGTACGATATCGCCTACACCAACCTGAACTGGAGCGGGTGCGACGTTACGAACCGCACGTTCTCGGGATGGTACGAAGACGCATCGCTGACAGTGCCGTTTGACTTCACCGCCACGATGCCCAACGCAAAGAAGATCATCTACGCGAAGTGGTCGCCGCTCCAGTACAAGGTCATCATCGATCCGAACGGCGGCGAGCTGCACGGCAACGACTCCACGTGGTTCTACGTTGATCCGGACAAGAACGAGACGATAAAGGAGTACCATCCTACTCGCGACTACCGCCTCGACATGCACAATGGCACCTACTACTACCACCACGACCTCTGGGATCCGCTGGGCGACAAGCACGTGACGGACACGAATTCGCCGAGCTTCATCCACAACATTTCGCGCAAGGCATTCTACACGACCGACATCGCGCAGGCGACGTCCAACGAGGTCTCCAACCCCGAGAACCGCTACACCTACGATCCCGGCGCATACGCGTTCATGGGGTGGTTTGAGGTGCTGGCGGACGGCACCCTGGCGGTCGACCCGTTCAGCTTCGGCGAGCCGCCGAACAGGCCGATCACGATCCGCGCCATCTGGCGGCGGACGGGCATCTACACGCTCAAATACGAGTCGATCGACCCGGACGGGTGGCAGGACAACGAAGTCATCTACGACCCGTTGCGCCACGCCACCGGCAACATCGAAGACGGCTATGTCGCCGACGCCGAGACGACCTTGGCGAAGACCCCGACGAACTACGACCCGAAAGAGTGGGTGTGGGAGGGCTGGCAGGTCATCGACACGTACAACAACAACATCCCGCTGACCAATGTCCGTTCTCCGGGCGACCCTTACCTCGTCAAGCCCGCGCACGCAGACCCCGACAACGTCATCCACTTCCGCGCGGTGTACAAGTACATCGGCGACGGTTCGTCTCGGCACATCCCGAACGTGACCGACTTCGTGCTCGACTCCAACGAGAACGCCGGGCTTGCCGGGGGCGCCGCGCTGCCCCCGCATGAAGGGCGAACGGGCACCTACACCGACGGCACGGTTGGTTCCGTGAACGGCCTCAACCAGGGCGTCTGGTTCGCCGGGCAGCAGAACAACTTCTCCGTGAACCTCGCGGACTATTCCGACATGTTCGCCCACGACAACGGCTACTTCCTCCTCGGCTGGGATCCGCTCAGCCACGTCAATTCGCTGATTCCGACATTCACTGCTGAGCAGACTATCGGCGTGGACACGAAGACGGACGCCGAGAACGCGCTCTACGCCGTCTGGGAGCCGCAGATATACGTTGAATTCGTGAACGACACGGGCTACGACCTGTCCGGCGTGCAGCTCTACATCCCGTCGTGGGTGGACGGCGAGCTTTTCCGCGTGAACAACGTCACCGGCACGTACGGCCGCGAGGCGTTCACGGCATTCTCGGAAGGGACGGCGACGTTCGACCTTGCGGCAGGCGAGACGCTTCGCCTCGTCCTGCCGGACGCGGCGGACAAGGACTTCACCGTCGGCGGGACGTGCGGCTACGCCGAGGGCAGCAAGCTCGTGGTCACGCGCATCCAGCCTTCGGTCGATGGGCAGGAGGCGGTCCCCGACGTCGTCCAGTCAGTCTATCCCGGCGAGCACTACATGGTCGCTGGCACGATGAAGGTCAGCCCGTCCCCGGTGCAGGTGAGGTTCACGAGGACCGCGTGCGCTACGACGGCGGACGTGCCTGTGCGCTACTTCATCCACCACCCCGACGGCGGCGTGGACGAGATCACCGCCGACAATGCAACTGTTGACGGCGGAGCCGCCTGGGGTCCGCAAAAGCCCCTCAGGACGATATCCGGCCTCGGCGCCGCGACGAACGACCTGGCCGCGACGCTGCGCTACAGCGATTCCCTGGGCGTTGTCGGATTCCTCGCGCCGGAAGTCCGGGAGCAGTACGGCCACACGACGATCGGCGTCGGCTCGCGGAGCGCCGTCGTGACGGCGGAGAACTTCTCGGAGTGCGAATACCGCACGATCACGAACGTCCGCGGACGTCCGAGCGGCGGTTCGTACCTCAGGTTCGCCCGCGAATCGCTCATGTGGTCGCGCTACTCGCAGATATGGAACCAGTACGACGCCGCGGACACGGCGGTCTACGTCGCGTTCTACAAGCGCATCCCGGTGCATGTGACGCTCCAGAAGTCGGTCGTGGGCTCCGAAGAGGACAGGGACGTTCCGTTTGCTTTCACCGCCACCTATTCCGCGCACTCGACGAACATCGAGTACGTGGTGACGCACACGTACACGCAGACAAGGGAGTGGACTCGCCCGTGGTACTTCTTCACCTACGGCAACTGGAGCGCAGGTCAGTGGACCGATCCCGTCCTGACCGGCGTCAGCACGAACGTGACCGGTCGGCAGCTGGGCGTCGACACCAACTTGTTCGGGCAGCTCAGAAGCCCCGAGACGGTGGTCCTGAAGGACGGGGAGCGCCATCCGTTCACGATCTTCTACGACCGCGCAGACCCGCAGACCGACGCGCGCGAGAACACGGTCACCGGCAAGGGTGCGGACGAATCCGACTCGGGCGCCTCGGGGAGGAACTACACCCAGACGCGCACCATTACCCAGGTCGTCACGTACAACGCGGCCTACCGCTACGAAACGGTGACGATCCAGGAAGGCGAGAATTCCAACTTCGTGCTGACCGCCATCGGCCCCGATCCGCTCTCGCAGTCGGCGGGCCACAGCGGCAAGTCCGACCTTGGCCAGCGCACGTACACGATCTCGTCACTGCGCGACCTGCCGCGCTCGTCGGACAACCCGAGCTACTACGACTACACGCCGCTGGACACGGCGGTCTTCACGAACACGCGCAAGACAGGCTCCGTGACGGTGACGAAGACGGTGGTGGACGGCGAGGAGGGCGACACGTTCCCGTTCATCGTCACTATCGGCGAGACGGTCGTGGGCAAGGACAGCTACACGCCGCCGCCGGGCGTACGCCTCGGGCCCTACGGCAAGGTGTTTACATTCTCCCTGGCGGACGGCGGCAGCGTGACGCTCCCCGGGCTCCCCGCGGGCGCGAGCTACAAGGTCGAGGAGGCCGGGCTGGCGAAGTACATCGCCACCGTCCCCGCGAACGCGGCCGGCACGGTGGAGGCGGGCGCGACGACCGTGGTCGCATTCACGAACACGCACAAGACCGACATCGAGATCGCGATGAAGGACATGTCCGTGATATTCACGGGCGAGGAGCAGCACGGCTACGCGATCTCGACCGTGGCCGGCACGGGTTCCGCGATCGACGAAGACGCCTACACCGTCACGGGCCTGAAGGGCGGGCATGTCCTGACCGTCGAGCGCTACGTCGCGCCGCACGGCACGGCGGTCGGCAGCTACACGGGGCGCGTCGAGAACGTGCGCTTCACGGTGCGCGATTCAGAGGACGAGGATGTCACGAACGAATACATGATCAAGGTGACCCCTGGCGCGCTCTCGATCGAGCCGACGCCGATTGTCGTGACCATCACGGGGAACACGACGAACGTGGTCTACAACGGCAAGGAGCAGTCCGTGCAGGGCTACACCTACGTCATCACGCATGCGACTAGCCACGAGGTCATCACGAGCGACAGTGTCTACGTGTCCATCCCGCCAGACTACCAGATGGCCTGGCGCAAGGATGTCGGGCGCAGCGACATGGCCATCAGCGCGAACCATGTGATCGTGACCGTGCCGGAAGGCATGTCGGTTTCCGAGGTCGTCGTGGCGGCGAACGGCTACCTCGAGATCACGCCCGCGCCCGTTACGGTGAAGGCCGACAACAAGGTGAAGATATTGAACAGGGCCGATCCGTCGCTGACGGCCACGGTGACGGGGCTTTTCGGCGGCGACACGGTTGAGTACGCGCTGTCGCGAGCCGCCGGCGAGGCGCCCGGAACCTACGCGATCACGGCGGCAGGCAATGCCGCCCAGGGCAACTACGCGGTCGCCTACGAGGCGGGGACGCTCACGATTGAGGCGCTGGACCTGATACAGCGCGCTACCGGATCCGGCGTGTCGGTCTCCGTGCCTGTCTCGGACGAGATGCTCGACGAACTGGGTTTCGACAGCCGGTCCGAGCTCTCCGCCGCGACCGTCGCAGAGACCATGAACAAGATGGACCCCAACGGCCTGCGCCGCTGGGAGAACCTCGTGACCGGCACGGCGACGAACGAGCTGCTGCTCAGCACGGCGGTGGACGCGGCCGGCACCAGCCTGACGTTCAGGCTTTCCGAGGATCCCGTGCGGACGGAAAACCTCGGCTACGCCGTCCTGCACGAGCTGCGCAAGCGCACGGGCGGCTCCTGGACGCGCCTCGGCGGCATAACGGCCGATAAGATCCCGACGTTCCCGCTGGATTCGGACGACGTGACGGGGTACTACCGCATAGTCACGCTCATCATCCCCGACTCGAACCTCGCGATCACGAACGAGATACCGACCACGAACATCGTCGGCGTGCTGCGCATCGCGAGCACGGCGACGCACACGATGGCGGCCGTTCCGTTCGTCGAGCTACCGAGGGATCCCGCGCTGAAGGAGCCGGTCAAGGTCGAGGAATATGTCGGTTCCGGCTTCGTGAAGGACGGGGACGTCATCCGCCTGCGAGAGGACGGCGCGTTCAAGGTCTGGAAGATGGAGGGCGGGACCTTCGTTCCGTACACGGCGGTGAGGGCCGACGGATCGACGGTCGAGGTCGCCGGCGCGGAGAAGTGCCCGCTTGCGCCGGGGCGCGCGGTCTGGGTGACGCGTTCGGACCACGGCAGGCCGTTCACGATTGTCGGCCAGTTCTCCGGCGAGCCGGTGACGGTCCAGATCGCGGGTTCCTCCTCGGACGCCGCCGGCAAGGCCGTCGTCGGGGCGACAATGGTCGCCAACCCGAACCTTGGCGCGCTAAGGATCAACGACATCGACTGGGGCGGCAACCCGGGGGAGGGCGACGAGATAGAGATTCCGGCGGATGCCGACGGCAGGATGTCCGTCCGCCTCAAGTGGTATCCGAGGATGGGCCGGGCGGGGCTCTGGGGCGGGCTGCTGCCGACCCTGACCTGGAACCCGGAGACGCAGCGGTATGATGTAGCCGTGCCCACGGACCACGAAATCCCGGCAGGCATGGGCTTCTGGTACTACCGTGCCGGCGGACCGGCCTTCTCGGTGTCGGTCAAGGCGGCGGAGGAGATCGACTGATGAAGGGGGCCGCGATGCGATTTGCCGCCACGATGCTCGCAGGCATGGCGGCGCTGCTTCCTGTGCACGGCGTGTGCGCGGAGGAGACGACGGTCCTCTTGTGGCAGGTCGGCGACATGACGGACTTCGATTCGCTCGAAGGCGTGATCGTCCACCTCGCCAACGACGGCGGGACGACGACGGCGAAGGACCTTGGTGTCTCCCACGCGCGGATCCGCGAAGTGTCGACGGGAGGCTATCTCGGCCTGCAGATCCCTGGGAGCGACAGCTTCGGGCTTGACTCGATGAACGTCCCGATGACATGGGCCGCCGACGTTTCGGATTTCGCGGGCGGATCGCCGGAATACGCCTTTGTGATCGAGCTCGGCGCCTACGAGTCCGGGTCATGGTCGACGCTGGCGGTGTCGGAGAGCGCCTCCTACGTCGACCTTGTGGCGAACCACCACATAGACGTCTTCAGCGGATACCAGCCGCTCTATGCGACGCCGTGGAATCCGACGACTTACGCCGTGCCCGAGCCGGCGTCCGGGTTGCTTGTCCTTGTAGGCGCGGCGCTTCTTGCGCTGAGGCGCGGAAGGGTGTCGAGATGTCGTGAGGAAGGAGGCAGGAGATGAGAAAACTCGTGTTTGCGGCGGCAATGTCCGTCGTTCTCGGCGCGTTTGCCGACGGCGACGACAACATCACCGTGCTCGTGTCCACGGCAGGCCCCGACCGATATCTTGGCGGCGAGGTAGTCCAGGACGGGGAATGCTACGCGCTGGTGTGGTCGCGGGACGGCAGGTTCGAGGGGTTCGCGGCGGACGGCACGCCGGTCGACTCCAACGACCGGATCGTGAACGTCGGGGCGGTTGCGAAGGGCGGACGCTGGAGGGCCGCTTTCGAGTACAGGGCGACCCTCGCGAAGGAACTGGCGAAGGGCGTCTACGCGGTCTATGTGCTTGACACGCGGGTGACCGAGAACGGCGTGACTAAGCCACGCGGCATGGCGAACGGCAGGCTCGAGGTCCTGAACGGCTACGGCGAGGTTGCGGAAGGCGTCACGATCGGCGCCGGCCAGGGCGGCGCCCCGGCCGACCTGTCCGCGCCGCGCGGCAAGTCCGTCAGCGCCGCGGCAAAGCCGGCCGAGGGGGCCGAGCAACCCAGGGTGAAGCGCATTGTCCCGGAAGCCGACGGCATGTCGATCTACGTGACGGGCATGGAGGGCTACATGCGCGTGCAGATGGGCGACACACCAGAGCTGACGGGCGGGGT
>JAFRJH010000074.1 GCA_017432385.1 Kiritimatiellia bacterium | reverse complement strand
TTGACGACGCGCCCCGACGCGCCGCCGGCGTACACGGTCTTCGGATCCGTTGGATCAACCGCGAGCGCATGGATGGACCCGCCGCGGCCGGCCAGTATGTTCAGGGAGGCGCGCGCCGTCAGAGGGCAGGCCGTCCACGTCTCCGCACCGTCCGTCGACACCGCCACGCCGCCGCCCGTGAGCGCATAGACCGTCCGCGCGTCGGACGGCGCGACCGCAAGCGAATAGACCGCGTAGTTCGGGAGTCCCGCGTTCCTGAACTGCCAGGTGCGCCCGGCGTCGGTCGTCTTCCAGAGGCCGTCGACGTCACCGCCCATGTAGAAGACGTCGCCGTCCGCGGGATCGGCGGCGGCGCACCAGAACCACCCGCCGCCGCCCCAGCCCGACCATTCCCAGTGGGGTGTGCCGGCGGATGCCGCGAAAATACCGACCAGACCGAATGACAGGACAAGCGACCGTTTCATGTACGACTCCACGCGTTTCACGTGCGGAGCCGACCGCGGCCCCGCTCAAGCGTGGCAGTATTCTATCACGGCGCCAGGAATTGCGGAGGAAATTATCCGCAAAAACATTCGGCCAATTTGCGCAGACTGCGCCGGACTCACCGTCCGGCGACCGTCTCCGCCGCGACCTTGCGCATCAGCTTCGCGCGCTCGGGCTGTTTCGCGAGGCACTTCGGCACGTAGACGCCCTTCGTGACGTCCGCCCCGAAGAGCTTCGCCGTCCAGACGAGCCCCTGCAGGAACTCGCCGCGCGGGTTGAAGTGGAAGACGTCGCCCTTGGGGGACCACTTGCCGTTCTTCTGCACGAACTTGTCCGTGCCGCAGAGGTCGTCGTCGTTGCTCTTCTCGGTGTAGACGACCGGCAGCGCGCGGCGGTAGGCCTGGACCGCCCTGCCCGTCGGGATGATCTCGAGCTTGTGGCGGCGGGCGAAGTCGGCGTAGGCCGCCTCGAGCGCATCGAACATCGTGTTCTGGTCGATGCCCCAGTTCTTGAGACGTCCGTCCCAGGGCGTGTAGGACCAGGTCTGCTGCACGTAGACCTTCGCCTGCGGCGCGAGACGCGCGATCGTCTCGAGGAGCTGCGTGCCGTAGGGCTCGTAGGAGCACGGCTGCCAGCTCAGGCCGCTCGCCTGCTGCACCGTGACGACGTCCCACTTGTCGGCGGCGAGCATCGCGGGGATGTTGCCGAAGCGCTGGTTGTTCTTCTGGGGTTCGCTAAGGACGGACATGAACGGCACCTTGTCCTTCTCGGTCGAGACGTAGCTCCACGTCACGCGGTAGGGCTTCGACGCGGGATCGTTGACGTTCTTCATGTGGCGCTCGAGCGAGCAGCCGCCGATGTAGAGCGAGCAGATGTCGAGCGGCAGGCCCAGCTCCGCGGCGATCGCCGGCATTTCCTTCAGCACGCAAATCGAGAAGGAGTTGCCGATCATCAGCACTTTGAGCGGCTTGCGGCTGCAGACGACCGCCTGCGCCTCCTCCGCCAAACCGCCGAACGCCATCACGGCCGCGAGCGCGGCCACACCTGCCCTGAACCAATTCTTCATCGTCGTTGTCCTTTCTGCTTTTCGGGGATTCTACCAAACAGGCCTCCCCTTAGTCAACGACGCACGCGGGGAACGGGGTCTCACGGCATCTCGACCGTCACGCGGAAGAAGCGGTACTCGCCGCCGTCGATTTCCTCCGCGGAAAGCGGCTCGGCCGACCACGAGCCGTCCTGAATCTCCCGTTTGCCCCAGACCTTGTACACGCGACGGGCCTTTCCGTCCGCGTTAAGGTCCGGCACCCAGCCGACGTACACGGTCCCGTCCTCGATCGCGATCGTCGCGTACAGGACGTCGTCCGGATCCGTCGGGTCTGTCCCCGCCACGAACTCGTCGAGCAGCGTCACGCGACGTCCGTCCGCGAATGCTTTCCCGGTTTCATTCGTCATCGCGCGCAGATAGTCCCCCGCCGTCGCCGTAGTCGGGTCGACCCCGCCGTAGGTCTCCATGAAGGAGACGAACTCCTCGTCGTACACCGCCTTCTCGTCCTGGAGCGCCTTCTCGTCGTCGCTGGCGGAAGCATCCTTCGTCCATTCCACGCGGTCGAGATACCCTGCCGCGCCGTTTGCCGCGACGAACGAGACCCTCACGAATCCAGACTTGACCGCGAAGAACCCTTCGCTCCAGTCAGCCCCGCCGCACACGAGCGCCTCGACGCCGTTGGTCTTCACCGTGTAGGCGCCGGCAGCCCCGACCTTCTTCCAGCGGAACGACAGCGTGCCCGGTCCGACGACGACCGCCTCAAGCGCCGATTCCTGCTGCGTCGCGGACGACACGGCGTAGTCGCCTCCGTACGGAGCCTCTCCCGTCTGCGCAAGCCACGGCGCGGAGGCGGACGTGGTCCATATGAGTTCCGGCGCAAGCTCGTCCGTGTCCAGCGCCTCCTCGAGCGTGTGGAACGGCAGCGCCTCGAACGTGAATGCGAACGCCTTGTTCACCGCGGCGTAGCGAACGTCCAGGGTGCCGTCCGCATAACCCGTGACGAGATCGCCAAGTCCGTCGCCGTTCACGTCTATCGCGACGGGGCGCGTCCGTTCGTAGAGGTTCGTGTTCGCCGCGCCGGCGAGGGAAAGCGGACGCGCCGCGTCCCAGCGCCCTTCGCCGTCGCCGACGTAGAGGGCGAGACCGCCCTTGCCGCGTCCGACGACCATCAGCGGACGTCCCTCGTAGGTCCAGCCCGCGCTGAACGCCGCCGCGCTGCGGAGCACCTCGCCGGAATCGACGACCAGGTCCGCGTCCGACTCGTCCTTGAGCGCGGTTCCGTCGAGCCGCACCAGCCGTCCGTCGTCTCCGCCGATCACGAGCGCGCCGTCACAGACGGACAGCACCGCCCGCTGGCGTCCGGCGTTCACGCCTTCGAGGAGCGTTCCGTTCCTGTACACCTTTCCGTCGTACGTTCCGTAGTAGACGTCGCTCCCGATCTTCGCGACAGAGACGCCGAGGCAGTTCGCCGCCGCGACGCCGTCGACCACGCGCGCGCCCTTCACGCCGTCGAGGCCGTAGAAATACGCCTCGCCAGATCCGTTCTTCTTGACGCCGACCACCAGCTCGCCGCCAAAGTCCGCAGGCGTGGCGTATTCGCCGTCCGCCGCGAAGAGGAAGGTCCGCTTAGAGAAATGCGGGAATGAATCGATGTCGGAATTGCCGACGAGCGGATTGCCCGCGGCGTCCGTTATGAGTCCCGCGTCGAGCAGGAAGCGGATGTTCCCGACCGGCAGCGCGCGCTCCCCGCGCGTCCACACGACTGCGTTCTCGCCGGAGCGCCAGCGGAACTGCGACGCCGCAAGCGCGACCTCGCCGGTCACCGCACCGCCGCCGTCGAGAAGCTGCATGCGGAATGCGCGTCCGAGCCAACCCGATGTCTTTAGCGAGCTGAAGTTGACGGGCTCGGAGAAGGCGAACTTCACCTGCGACGCGCCGTTCGAGGCGACGGAGAGCGCGCCGTCCGGACAGTACATCTCCGCGCCGTCGAAGACGATCTTCACGAGCTCCGGCGGCGTCGTGTCCGGCGGCGTGTAGTGCCAGGAAACGCCGTGCGTCTCCTCGTCGAACTCGCCGTGCAAGCCGGACGAGAGCTTCTCGCCGCGCGAGATGTCAAAGGTGACGGTATAGGTTCCGCCGGACGTCGTGAGCGCGTCAAGTCCGGCAACGGTCCACACGAGGTTGGACTCGTCGGGCGTGATCGTCAGCGCGCCGACGGGGATGTCAACGACGCCGCGCGCGCCGCGGCGTATCGCGAAGCACTCCGCCGCGACGTTCGTCACCGGCTCGGAGAAGACGAGCGCGACGTCGTTCGTGAGTTGGCCCTCGCCCTCCTCCGGGAAGCCCGCGAACGCGAGCGAAAGCGGAATCGCGTCGACGAAGAAGTCCTTCTCGGTGTCGGACGTCTTGCCGCTCGTGTTGGCGCAGCGCACGACGAGCGTGCCGCGTCCGATCGGGAGGATGACCGCCTGCGCGAAGGACGTCTCCGCCTCGGGATGGAACGGCCCGGCAAGTGTCGTCTCCGTTCCCGCCGCGTCGCGCGCGAGGATCTCGATCGAATAGGCGCCGTCGGGAACGGATCCCGTCACCGTCACGTCGCGCTGCCACGTGACGCCGTCCGTCGCGTTGGTGCCCCAATCCGGCGCGAAGGCGAGATCGGCGATCGCGGCTGGCGGCGCGGAGCTGTAGCTCCACGCGCTCGTCGCGGCATCTCCCGCGCCGGCGTTTCCGCTCAGGTCGCGCACCCGCGTCGCGTCGAAGGAAAGGACGTATGCGCCGTCCGCCGAAAGCGCGGCGTCGAGTCCGGAAACGGTCCAGACCGTGTCGGAGACCTGCGTGAGCTTCGCGGACGCGGGAACCGCCACGGGCGCGCCGTCGCGCGTCAGCGAAAGCGCCGCGGCCGTCACGGTCGAGGACTGGACCGGCTTCGAGAACGTCAGCGTCCACCTGCGCGCGCCGAAGACCTCGCCGTCGTCCGTGAGCGCTGCGGTCGGCGCGTTCGCGTCGATCGTCACCGTAGCGGTGAACTTCGCGACGCCCGCGACGCCGGACGCGTTGCGGATCTGCGCCGTGTCGATTTCGATCGTGTGGTCGTTCTGTCCGCGCCGCGGCACCGCCGCGTCGAGTCCCGTCACGCGGAAGCTCGGGTTAGCCGTGTTGAGCGCGGTTATCGAAACGCCTTCACCGACCGCCGCGTCGTCGACCCGGATGGCCGCGCGGGTGAAGGTCTCCGGATCGATCGCCGCGGCGAACTGCACCGTCACGTTCGCGACGCTGTTCACCGTCGTGCCGTCGAGCCAGCCCTTGATCGTGACGACGGCGGGCTTCTCGAGCACGCAGTACGTCCAGCCGAGCTGGCGTCCCTCGGACTTCCCGAGCGTCCCCGAAAGCGACGTCACACCCGAGGAGAACGCCTGCACGATGAAGCGTCCCTCCTGCCCGGCGAACGCGGGGCTGAGCGCGACCACGTAGCGCGAGAAGTCGTCTCCAACTGGCGTGACGGACGCGACAACGCCCTTCGTCAGCACGCCCTGCCACCACACGGTGACATCATCCGCCGTGAACGTGGCCGGGTCGACCGCCTTCGTGAACGCGACCTCGACGCTCTCCACCGGATTCGTCACGAGCGCATCCGCCGCGACGCCCGTGATTCCCGCGACAGCCGGCGCGTCGGTCGGCTTCGCGCGGAGCGTGACGGCGTACGACTTCGCGCCTGCGGACGCCGCGCCGTCGAAGATGTGGAGAACCGTCTCGACCTTCGGGTCCGCGCCGTCCACGAACGTGCGGTCGGTGATCCAGGCATTGCGCGGCGGAAGCGCCGCGCCGCCCGCGCGCGCAAGTCCGACGACTTCGTATTCCTCCGCGCCCGGCAGAGCTACCTTAACGTAGAACGGACCGCTCCCCGGGAGATTCGCCGTGACCGTGATTTCGCACTGCGCGCCGCGCGCGGACTCGGCCGTCGACGCCAGCGCGTCGCTCCGGACGTCCAGCACCTCGCCGTCGGCGCGGTAGAGACGGTCGGGATTGCCGTAGCGCGAGCCGTCGGACGTGAGGAACGCCGGAAGCGCGTCGCCGACGTCTACGCTCCGGACGAGCGGATGCACGGCGACCGCGCGGATGAGCGACGTATCGACGATTCCCTGCGAGTTGAGGTGCGTCACGGATGCGCGCATGCCCGTGAAATGCCCCTGCAGCGTCGAGGTGAGCCACCACTGCGCGACGCTGCTTGTCCGCGCCGCGACCGTGCCGAGGCTGACATCGTTCAAGCCGAGTCCCGCCGTCGCGCCGTTGAGCGCCGCCGCGTCGAGCGAGTAGTCGGAAAGGCGGAAGTCGATCATCAGCCCCTTCTCGTTCTCCACCACCTCCGGCTGGACGCTTTCGATCTTCACGTTCTTCGCGTCGCCGTAGCCTTCGTTGCGCACGAGCACCGCCAGTTCCGCCGGCATCGACGCCTCGACGATGTCCTTCGTGAAGGGATTGTCGGCATAGACGTCGCGCTGCACGAAGTAGTCGAGGTAGAGCTGCGGCGTCGGGTTGACCTCGAGCGTCACGGGGAGAAGCGCGATCGCCGCCTCCTCGCCCGAGAACGGATCGCGGTAGTGCACCTTTCCGC
>JAFRJH010000073.1 GCA_017432385.1 Kiritimatiellia bacterium | reverse complement strand
TGGAGTTCGTGTATCTGTACAAATAATAACAACTATCTCGGCGCCCAAATAGTCCAGCGCCCATGTCACGCCGTTGTTGCAGTACGCGAGCTGATTCCAACCATCAGGATAACCAAGCGGATCGGCGGTCTGCCACTTCGCCAATCCGGCGCGGTAGTTACGCATGAGGAAGGTGTGGCCAAGGCCTTCGACCATGGGCTTGCCGGTAAAGAAGCTGGAGTTCTGAGTTGGAGTTGGAGAGTCGACGGATAGATTTTCTCCAAATGCCGTGAGGGCGGCGGCGGAGTATTTGCCGTCCCGCTTCGCGCCGACGGTCGTGCCGAGGACGTCGTTGAAGGCAAGAATATCATCGGTGTTCGTTGGAAACAACGGAAACAACTGCGAGGACAACTTGAGAGAGGACGGCTCGCAACCGCGAGCCGATTTCCGCCGCGCATGTTGGCGCGGCGTCCTCCTACTGTTGTTTTTCACGTTGTCCATGTTGTTTTTCAGGTCCGCTGTCATCTATGACGCATAGTATACCAAAATGGGTATGGCCACGGTTCCCAATGACGCGAAAAAGAGGGAAATGCTAGAGCTGCGCAAGGCGATGGACAGCATGGAGGCCCGGGTCGACATCAACAGCGAGGAAGCCGTGGACATCCGCTTCTACCTCGGGGACGAGGCGCGGGAACATCCGGCTCCGAACGACCGGAATCACTCGTCGACGGTCTCGTCCCTCTGATAGACGGGGAGCTGCCGGTACGGGACCGCGAAGGCGAGTATCATCATGCTGGTGGCATAGACCGGGGAATCCTCGCCGCCTCGTCCGTTCCACGATCCGTCCGCCCTCTGCATCGGCACCCAGGTCGAGTACATCCAGTCGGAAAACTCCTTCCACCTTTCGCCGCCAAGCTGGAAAAGCCCCTGCGACGCATAGTACATGCCGTAGAACTTGTACTCCTGCTTGAGCATGCCCTTTTCCGGGTCTCGGCACACACCCATCAGATAGCGCGCAGCTGAAAGCGAATCGGGGTCCTCGTGGCGTCCGCAGAGCTCCAGGCAAAGTATGCCGGCCCCGGAGAGGGTGACTGTGAACTGGTTGCCGTGCTGGTACGAGAAATACCCCTCCTTGGCGTTGTGGTGCCGGTGCATGTAGGCGACCGCGCGGCTGATGGCGCCGGGAGGGACCTGGGCGCCGTTGAGCCTGGCGGAGCGGAGCGCCATGAGCGCCCAGCCCGAGCAGCTCGTGTCCGAATCGTTCGCCTTCGGCGTATAGCGCCATCCGCCGTCGTGCCCCTTGTCCTTCTTGACGTTCTGCGCATCCAAAATCACCTTTATCGCCTTGGGCAGCACCTCGTCGATCTGCGCCTGGCGCTCGGCGGAGACCATGCCCGACACCTCGGTCAGAAGCAGAGTGGCGATGGAGTGGGCGTACATCTTGCCGTTGCTCTTCTCGCCGAAGTATCCGTCCTCGTCGTGGTTGGCGAGAATGTAGCCGAGGGCGCGGTCGATGAGCCGTCCGTACTTCGCGTCGCCCGGAACGTGGCCCTTCGCCATGCACGCCATCGCCGCGAGCGCCGGGAGCGCCGTCGTGTCGCCGTTCCGTCCGTCGAAGGACCCGTCGGGCTTCTGCGCGTTCAGAAGGTACTCAAGCCCGCGCTCGATCGCGACGTCCACGCGGTCTTCGGCAGGCGCGGCGGAAACGCCGCGGACGGCGAGCGCCGCAAGCAGCAGAAGGTGAAGCCTCATTTTGCGCCTCCTTTGTTCAAGGCATTGAAATACTCGCGGACGAGCGCACGGTACTCCTCCGGAACATCAGACATGGTTTCTGCGTCGGCGCCTGCGCCCGACTCGCTCTTCATCTTGAACCAGTCCTCTCCGTCGGCGCCTTCATCCCGATCCTCCCGGCGCTCGACACGCTCCGCCCTGCGTCTGCGCTCCTTGCCTGCGCCGGAGCTGTTCTGTCGGTCCGCAGACCGACTGTCGTCGGGCTTCGCCTCTCCGTCACCGCCCTCGGAGTCGCCGGGCTCGCCGTATTCAGACTCGAACCGGTCCATTGGAAGGTTGTACTTGTCGGCATTTGCCTGCGCCTTGTTCTTCAGCCTGTCAGCAGCATTCTTCGCCGCCTGGCTAGCTTTCTGCTGAGCTTCGGTCTGCGGCTGCTGCTGGCCCTGCTGTTGCTGGCCCTGCTGCTGGCCCTGTTGCGGGTCGCCTTGCTGTTGCTGGCCTTGCTGTTGCTGCTGGCCCTGTTGCTGCTGACCCTGTTGCTGGTCGCCTTGCTGTTGCTGGCCCTGCTGTTGCTGGCCCTGCTGCTGCTGACCTTGCTGCTGCTGGCCTTGTTGCTGCTGGCCCTGCTGTTGCTGGCCTTGCTGCTGCTGGCCCTGCTGTTGCTGGCCCTGTTGCGGGTCGCCTTGCTGTTGCTGACCTTGCTGGTTTTCTGCCTGCTGCCGAGCCGCCTCTGCGGCCATTTCAGCCTGTTCCTTGGCGGCAGCGTCTGCGGCTGTGGCGGCATCATGAAGCGCATTGGCCATATCCCGGTATTCCTTGGACTCCTCGGCTAGTTCGCCTTCCTTCGCCTCCATTCTGCCTTTCGCCTCGGCGAGGCTGTCCTGTGCGGCCTGAAGCGCGTCCTTGACCGCCTGGGAATTCTCCTTTGAGCCTTCGAAGTCTCCGTCTTTCATCTTGTCGGCGGCTGTTTTCGCCTGGGCAGCGGCTTCGCGTTCCTTGGAATGCGCCTCCCACTCTGGCTTGGCGGTATGGTTGTCGTCGTTCGCGTCGGAGCCGGCGCGTTCCTCGACCTGGCGTGCGAGATCCGCGGTCTGGGCGGCGAGGCGGTTTATGTCGTCCGCGAGCTTCTTTTCGGCCGCCGCCGCGGCTTTCTTCTGCTCTTCGGTGCCGTTCTTCGCCTCAGCGGCCTGTTTTTCGAGCGCCTCCTGGCGTGCGGCGAGTTCTTCGCCACGCTTCTGCAGCTGCTCGGCCTGCTTCTTCTGCCAGGAAAGGTTCTTGTTGAGTTCGTCGGCGAAGTCCTCCTTGAACTTCTGCTCGAGCTCGCGCTCGCGTTTCGCCAGCTCGTCGTATCCGATGTCGCCCTCTTCGGCCATCTCCTCCAGCGCCTTCATGCGCTCGGCGTAGTCCTCGAGCTTCTGGACGTTGATCGCGGCCTTCGTCAGGTCGGCGAAGCGCTTGCGCGCCCTGTCGAGTTCGGCTATGCACTCCTGGATGCGCACGCGGCACTTTGCGCACGCCTCGCCCTTCTCAGCGTTCCCGGCCGTCAGGAAGACGTCCTCGACCTCCCGTCGCGTGGGCGTGAGGAACTTCTCGAGCACCGGGGTGAACAGCTCCACTGCGGACTCCAGGCGGCTGTCGCGCAGTCCGTCCACGAAGTCGGACAGCATCTTCTCGGCATTGACGACGTCGCCCTTGGCCCATCCGAGCACCTTGCGGGCGTTGTCGGCGGACCAGCTGTTCTTGTCCGTAAAGCCCTTTGCGGCGCTGCCCATGTGTCCGGCGGCGCGGTCGAGGAACTTCCTGATCTCGTCCAGGCTCTTGTTTGCGGACGATATCTGCGACCACAGCTCCTGGCGCGCGACCGAGGTGTTCTTCGAGACGAGGTTCACGACGATCTCCGGCGAGAGTCCGGTGCCAGGTCCGCCCATCTCGGCGGGGAGGGTGTCCTGCGCCTTCACCCGGAACCTCACCACGCCCGCCTTTCCGAAATCCCTGCCGGCGAATCTGACGATTCTGTCCCCGGACCAGGTCACGCCGCCGGTTTTGGAGACCTGGAGCTCCTCCGCCTCCTCCCAGGCGCCCGCTCCGACGCACATCTCGAGGACGACCTTTGACAGCCCGAAGTCCTCCTTCACCTCGAAGTCGAGGGGCATCTCGCCGAAGGCGGGGAGTTTCAGATCGGCGCTCTCAGGCTGCACGAGCCTGACCTCGGGCGGCGCGTCACGCACGACGGAGATGGACGCAGTCTCGACCTTGTTTGAGAACCCGTTGGAATCCCACACCCTCACGCCCCACAAGCCGGCGCCGCCGTCGGCGAGGGCAAAGGAGAATCCGAGCCTGCCGTCCCCGAGCTTCTCCGCGGACACTGTCCTGCCGCCGGGAAGCACCGCCGCGCCCTCGAGTCCGGCGCGCGACGGGACGACGGTCACCGTCACCTTCGAGCCCGCGAGCCCGACGATGTCCGCCCTGTTGGTGTAGCTGTCGGCGGGCCGCCCGGTGTAGGCGGGATGCTCGATCTCGATCACTCGTCCGGAAAACGACGGCTCGTCCACGACCTCGACGCGGTAGCCGCGCGTCAGCCCGCTTCCGCAGTTCATGCGGTAGGTGAAGCTCCTGTCCACCTGCGGATAGGAGAACTCGTAGAACGCGCGGTCGCCTTCCGCCGCGTCGGTGCGCGTCATGCGCTCCACGGCCTCGCCCTTCCCCTCGGGGCGGGTGCGCACGAACGCGCGCGACGGGAATCCCCCGTCCACGGCAAGGCTGACCGTCAGCGGCGAGCCCTTCAGAAGGACGACATCGCCCGGCGCGACGCGCATCGACGACGCGTAGATGTTGTCGACCTCGGCGGACGGCACGAGCGCGCGCGCCGCAAGGCGGCGGGTGGCGGACGGGAAGAGCGCGAAGAGCGCGCCCAGCACAAGGAGCGCGAGCGCCGCGGCGATGAAGCGCGGCTTTACCGTGCGGGAGGTGAATTCGCGTCTCGGCGAGACGGAGCCGGCGTCCTTCACCGCGTCGGCGACGAGCGCCTCGACAAGCCTGCCGGACATCTCGGCGTCGCCCTGCTCGGCGAGTTCGACGACGGTGGACAGGCGCTCCTCCAGCTCGGGATGGTTGCGTTCTATCAGCGCGGCGATCTCCCCGGCGGTGAAGCGGCGCGACAGCGGCTTCACGAGAGAGAGGGACGCGGTCGCCGATGTCGCGACGACGCCGCACGCCCAGAGCCCCCACCTCACCCACGGCGAGAAGATCGTGACCATCGCGTCGACGGCCATTATGGCGAGCAGCGAGGCGACGGCGGCGGCGAGCGTCGCGCACGCGCCCCTGAACGCGATGATGCGGCGGACGC
>JAFRJH010000072.1 GCA_017432385.1 Kiritimatiellia bacterium | reverse complement strand
GGTTCACGAGGCCGAGGCCGAGCGTCGCGAGGAACATCACGATGATGACCGGCGCCGATATGACCACCGTCGTCCGCAGCATCCCGTCGAGCGCACCGAGCACCTGGACCGGTGCGTCCGGCGCGAACGAAAGGCCATCGACGAACACCGGCCATATCGCATAGCTCTTGTAGAGCGCCCCGAGGAAGAGGAACACGGCCCCGCCGACGAAGAAGATCGTCGAGACGAGCTGCGTGAAGAAGATGCCCGTCGTCGAGACCTGCGAGCCGTTGAGCGGGGAGTACACCTCGCCCATCGTCGCGCCGCGCTGGTTGTCGATGAAGTTGCCCACGTTCTCCGCCACCCAGAACGGAATCGCCGCGAAGAACCCGATGAGGGATCCGATCAGCGCCTCGCGCGCCGCAAGGACCGCGAACATCCACCAGAGCGGCTCGCCCGGAGGCATCGCGTCGTGTATGAACGGAACCGCAAGGAACGCGAAGCCGAGCGTCGCCGCCCGCCGCGCCACGCCCGGGATCATCGAATCGGTGAGCGCCGGGCAGATGGCGAACGCCCCGCCGATCCTCGCCATCGCGAGGACCGCCGCCAGAATCCACCTGTGGAACTCTACATAGGGCATCTGCCTTCACCTCACCTTGTTCATTCGCTTTGCGGGCTTCTGTTCATGCCGTGCCATGCGCTTACCGGCGCAAGCGAAATCCGCCAGTCCCTTGACCAGGTATGCGTGACATGGTTGAACACGTTGGTGTACCAGAGGCCGCGCACGGCTCCGGCCGGAATGTCGAGATGACCATCGCCAGAGCGGCCATACATGAGCAGCCGCTGGATTATATCGGCTTGCGTTATGTTCCGCGGATAATACGACGACCAGTCATCGGGAATCCACTCCTGTCTCGGACTTCCCTCGACCGCGAGCGACGTACCGCTGTGAGCTTCGTAAATGTCCTTCCATCCACAGGCATGACCCACTTCGTGCGAAACGTCCCTCGGCGTCGCGTCCGGCCCGACGACAATACCACGTCTGGTGTGGAACGCATGAACCTGAGATGATGCGATTTCTCCTACAAAGTACAGCTCAATGCCTCCGGTGTTCTTTGCGTAGTTGCACAGGGCAACCCGCGAGGCGGCATTCGTGTAGTCGACGACATACAGCTCGTTGCTCACGACAACAGAACATCCCACAAGGTTGAAACCGAGTCCAGCTTGCGCATAAACCATATTCATGTCCGACAGGCATGCTGCGACACGATCCGGGTAAGCCGCAACCTCACCGTTAGTCTTCGCGATGACATACGCCCGGACGTCTGCTGCCGGTGCACACAATGCCGGCAGGCACAGGCCGACAATCGCGGCAATCTGACGTGCCGCTGTCATTTCCCAGCCCCCTTCCCTGCCCCGTCGGCAGCTTCAACGGCTTTCTTTCGGTCCGCCTCCAAGACTAGGTCTCTGGCCGCCTCCAGCCTTTTGCGGACATTGGACATGATGAATGAGTCGACGGGCCGCCCGCTATTCAACGCCTTGCCTATGTTTATCATCCTCTCACGGCTGGATGCATAGTCCCTGTCCAGCAGGGAAAGAAGTTCATCGATTTCCAGAACATCCCGCACATCCGGCCCGGAGGCCGCGCGCTTCCTCATGACCGCACAGAGATTCGATCGCTGCGCGGCGGAGATGTCCCCATCCCTGACCTTCTTTCCCGTCTGCCAGAAGAAAATCCCCCTCATGCGCCGATACGAGTTGCAGTCTGGATCGTCGTACGTAGCGTCGACAAGTTCGACCACCTTGTCCAGGGAGGCCAGCGCCTGGTACGACTGGAACGCAAGCGGCGCGGCGGGGTCTTCCTTCGCGAGCGCGACATTGCGCAGAAGCGGAAGGCTGTCCACAGTCCCATACCTGCCCAGCATCATGGCCGCACCCGCACGAACGCTCTTACGCGCCGCATTGGTCTCGCCAATGGTTTTTTCGAGGACATCTGCCATGACGACGGCCATATCGGCATCCGTCAGCCCGTAGCGTTGTTTCAGCAAATCCACGGACTCCCACGTGTCCGACTGCCCGCATTCCAGAAAAACGCTTGTAGGGCCGACGAGACTATCGACAAGGGCAGCCTTCCCGTCTTTGCCGACCGATGACGCCTCTTCGGCAATCGCAATGCAAAAGAGCGCACTCGCAGCAAAAAGTATAGACAGCGCTTTGATCATTTTGCCATATCCTTTGTCTTCTCGGCATATAACTTGAAGAGCAAGGCGACGCGGTCGGAGTCGGTTGCGGTCGGCTTGAGGCCGTATGCCTTGTCGACAAGCGAGTCAAGATGCGCATGTGCCTTCACGAGATCGGGCGGCATCGTGAGCGGGTCGTAGAGGTCGGCCAGCGTCGCGCCCGGATGCGCGGCACGCGCATCGAGAACGGCTTGCGCGGCCTCGGTAATTTTCTCGCGCAGAGGCGCAGAGTCGCAGAGATCAGGCCAGACGAACGAATTGTAACACAATTTGGCGGAATAGCGATAATCGCTTTTGAGCCTCCCTGCCGTAGTCCGAATCCACGCCATGTGCATACGCGATATGAGCACACCAAAATCATACAAAGTCGCATTGGGAATGAACAAAGCGAGATTGTTGACAATGACTTCACTTCCAAGAAATCCGATTGGAATGTATTCGCGTTTTTCCGAAGAGACACTCGGCACGATGATATAATGTCCGCTCTCCGGCTGGCATCCCTTGGTAAAAAGCGTCGGTTTCTTCGCCCAATTGCGCGTTGACGGCTTCTTGCTCTCAAGGCGCATCTGCCGTGTCCTTTCCACGGCCTCCATTACTGGCGGGACAGCACGGATTGCAGCTGGCGAAATGTCTTTAAGCCAAAGACACCAACGAGAAATGTTGTTAATGTATTCTTCAGAACCAGTAATGCGACGGAACATCGGAGCAGCGGCAGGATAGCGAGTGATTACATCCTGACGACGTTCATCGCTCCAATCGGAGAGATTGCCGCCATCGGTGGGCTGACTACCCTTTGTCATCTTCTCAACACCTTCGCAAACAGGTTCAGGGCAGTCAATATAGGCGTCTGGAGCGTCCATAAGATAGCCATTAATGTGAGTGGCAGGGATGGACGTTCCGTCAGAATTGTAAATGGTCTTTGAAGCAAAGCTCACGGGCCCAGAAGTCTTCAGACTTGCAGAATGGAACCCGATTATCACACAATGAACAGCGGCATTGTCTTTTGCTTCATTACGCCACTTGAATGTGCGGTAGGCAAAATCAATCTCAATATTAAGATGTGGCCAGAGTATTGCGACCTGCTCGCCTAGCGTGATGGAGTTTGTGGACACAAATGCACACCGAGTTGCAGAACCCTGGATAAGATCACTAGCTTTCTTGTACCACCCGCAGACGAAATCAAGGTTTTTGTTGTCTGGGAAGAGTGCCTTCATATTGGCGCGCTTTTCGGCATCCATTCCATCTGCATTAGCCCATAGGAACGGCGGATTGCCCATGATGTAGTCGAAATAATCCTTTGTGCTCTTTGTGTCCTTTGTGGCTAAAAGACTTCCCCAATCCGTCGTCAAGGCGTTGGCGCAGACAATGTGCGGAGAGTCCTTGATCGGAATTCTCGCGAAGTACTGCCCGAATCGGTCTGCAACCTCCATATTGCAGAGGTGATCCATGAGCCAGAGCGCGACCTTGGCTATCTCGGCCGGGAAAGGCTCGATCTCGATTCCGTAGAACTGCGATACCTTGACCTTGCAGAGCTGGGTGACATCGAGGACGAGCGCCGGATCGTCCTTGTGCAATTCGTCCAGGACATCCATCTCGACGTGGCGCAGTTCGCGGTAGCCGATGAGAAGGAAGTTTCCGCAGCCGCAGGCGGGATCGAGAAATGTCAGCGAGGATATCTTCTCGTGAAACGCCCTAAGCCGGGACGGACGCGAGGTGCCCCGTAGCGCGCAGATGTCGTCAAGCTCCGACCGAAGTCCGTCGAGGAAAAGCGGACGGATCAGCTTCAGGATATTCTCCTCGCTCGTGTAGTGTGCACCAAGGTCGTGACGCGCCTTTTCGTCCATGACACCTTGGAACATCGCGCCAAAGATGGCGGGGGAGATCTTCGACCAGTCGAGTTCGCCGCAATCAAGGATGGCGCGGCGCATTTCGGGCGAGAACGCAGCGATCGGCAGAAACTCGGCAAACAGCCCGCCGTTCACATACGGGAACGCCGCCAACGATTCGTCACGCGCCGCGAGACGGTTTTCTGGCGCCGTGTTCAGCACTTGGAAAAGCTCGGCAAGCTTTGCCGCGAGATCGCTGCCGTCGACGGAAGTCCGCTGCTCGATGAACTCGCAGAACTGGTTGGGCTTGAAAATACCGGTGTCTTCGGCGAAGAGACAGAAGAGAAGCCGGACGAGATACACTTCGAGCGGATGCCCCGCGTAGCCAACGGCTTTCATCGCGTCGTGGAGACGCGCCATCTGCTCTGCGGCCTTGCGGTTCACGGGATCCTGCTCGCGGATTTCGCCGCGCTCGTCCGCTCCGATCATGTAGCCGAAGAGCGTGACGAACTTGCGCAGGTCCTTCAGCGCAAACTCCGTGAGCGCGCAGTCGTTGGCGAGGTCGTAGAAGCGAACACGGGCGAAATCGGAGACGACGATTGCACGCGGCGTCTGCGAAACGTCCGAGAGCGCGCGGACGTAGTCAAGTGCCTGCTGGAACGCGGCGTCGAGGTCCTTTCCGCGGGACTTCATCTCGACGAGTATCTTGCCCTGCCAGAAGCAGTCGGCGTAGCCCTGCGAGCCGTCGCCGAACTTCACGCGGTGCTCAAAGGTGTTGAAGAGGACTATATCGACGCCAAAGACCGCAAAGAGCTCCTTGAGAAAGCTCTGCGCCTGGCTCTTCTCGTCGTATGCGTCCTTCCAGCGTTTCGAGAACGCCGTCGCCGCCTTTCGTATCTCGTTCCATGACTTCATTCAGCTTTTCCTTGTCATCGAAGGAGCGCGAAGTGGGAGAAGATGTCCTGCGTATAGAGGAGGAGCGACGAGCCGAGCCACGACGCGCAGGCGAGCAGCGTGAGGGAGATCGCTATGAGCTTCACCGCGAAGCCGAGCGTCTGCTCCTGGATCTGCGTGAGCGCCTGGAGGAGCGAGACGAGGATGCCGATCACGGTCGCGACGAGAATCGGTATGAGCGAGAGCCTCAGCACCAGGATGAGGCACATCTTCGCGTAGTCAAGTATCTGCGCATGGCTCATAGCAGGTACCCCCTTACAAGTCCCTGGATGAGAAGAGTCCAGCCGTTGACCATGACGAACAGCAGGAGCTTGAACGGAAGGGAGATGGTCACCGGCGAAACCATCATCATGCCCATCGCGAGCAGGATGTTCGAGACGATGATGTCGATCGCGATGAACGGAAGGTAGACGAGGAAGCCTATCTGGAACGACTTCGTGAGCTCCGAGACGCAGAACGACGGAAGAAGGATGTAGTAGCTTTCGGGGTCGACCGTCGCCGGGTTCCCGTCCTTGCCCCAGAGCGTCTCCGCGGTGTTGATGAAGAACGCGCGCTCGCGCGCCGAAGTGTGGTCGGAGAGGAACCTGCGGAACGGCTCCGCCGCCTTCTCGAGGGCGTCGGTCTCGAACCAGCGTCCGTCGGCAGAGGAGCCCCCGGCCGCGCCGGAGCCCCCTTCGGGAGACGCCGCGGCGGCGGTCTGCGGCGCCTTGGCGAGCTCGGTCTTGGCGATTGTCCACGATTCGGAGCAGATCGGCGCCATTATGTAGAACGTGAGGATCATCGCCAGCGCGTTGATCACCATGTTCGGCGGTATGGACTGGATGCCGAGCGCGTTGCGGATGAGCGACATCACGACGACGATCTTCAGGTAGGACGTCGCGACCATCGCCACGAACGGCAGAAGCGAAAGCCCCACGAAGAGGACTATCAGAGAGAATGGATCGGTCTGGAACATGGCTTGTCGAAGTTGATGTGATGTGGTGTGTCGTACATCCGCCGGACGCCCGGCACTTCTGGTCAGGTCGCCTCCACGATGAAGGCAGGCTGGTCTGCAAGGCGGTCGAGGCGGCCCTGCGCAATCGTCTGGCCGCCCTGCAGGAGCCTAAGCCCGCCGCCTGCCGGAACGCCCGACCTGTCGGGCACCTTCCCGTCCGCCGCGTCGAAGAGCTCGCCCAGCGTCACGGACACCGGATCGGCCGCGACGACTCGGCAGCGCCCGTCGTCCGAGAATGGCGCCACCCCGGCCGCGTCGACGACGAAGCGCCCGTCCGCGACAAGCCGCGGCGCAACGGCGCCGATCTCGGGCAGCAGAAGCGCGTCGCCCGGTGCCAACGCCGCGACGTCCGAGGCCGGAAGCGCGAACGCCGCGTATTCGACCTCCGCCTGCAGCGGCTCGGAACGGAGCGACGGATCCGAAAGGTCGAGGTTCCTGATGTTGCCGAACGCGGACAGAACCGTGTCCGACCTCGTCAGGGAGAATATGATGTCGGCCACCTGCGCGGCGAGCGCCGGAGAGCCGGAATCGGCCGCGGCAAGCCCGGAAAGCCTCAGCTGACGCCGGACGGCGTTCTCCAGCAGCTGGAAGAACGCCCCGCAATCCTTTTCTACGAGCGCGAGCAGCACGGGCTCCGGAACGTCGGCGCGGGAGTCCCACACCTTGTCCAGTTCGGCAAAGCGCGGCGAACGCGCAAGCCGGAGCGTGTGCGGTTCGTCGCCGAAGAGTATCGAGAGGTCGAGAGTGTCGGCAGGCTCGACGGCGCCAAGACGCAGCGTTGCGGAATCCTCGCCGAGACGACACGGCATCGCGAACGCCGGCGAGTCGACAATCTGTCGCGGCCTCGCCTTCGCCCATTTCGGGAGAGTGGACAGGATTTCAAGCGACTTCATCGGTCCTTCCTTTCTTCAAGACGAGCGAAACCGCGACGTGGCGGAACGCGGGGGCATGCTCGGCTAGAGCGATCTCGAGTCGCGGCATGGCTTCGGCAACGGCCTGCGCGGCCGACGGCGTGGCAGGCGCAACGGAAACAGAAAGCGTCCCGTCCTTCGCCGAAAGCGTGATGTCCGACCCGTCGAGAACGGTAGGCTTGAGCGTCATGCGGACTTCTCCCTCGCCCTGCACGAGCGACGGAGTGACGACCATCTGTCCGACAACCGCCTCGACCACCTGGTTGACCGTCTCGACAAGCGCCTCCGTCCGGGCCGCAACGGCGGAAACCAAAGAAGCTTCCGGAGCGGGCTGAGGCGCGGACACCTCTGCCACGACCGGCGCGATGACGACATGCTGCGCCGCCCTGACGGCGTTTTCGGCCACGTCCTTCACTTCCACTTCGCCCTCGACACGCGACGTGCCGGCCGGCACCACTGCCTCGACCACCGGACGCATTTCGGACGTTGCCACCGCCGACGCAACCGCCGCGGTCTCGGGGCGCGCTTCGGGCGCCGCAACCGCAGGCGCAACCGCCGCGG
>JAFRJH010000071.1 GCA_017432385.1 Kiritimatiellia bacterium | reverse complement strand
GCGAGAAGTTTGAGATGAAGAAGATGCGATAAAGGTCTGTGCCGCTATGAACCAAAAGAGGATGTTCGCTCCAATTGTCACGGCTGTAATGCTGGCGACGGCGGGCTTGCCGTCCGCAGGCGGCGACTGCACGCGCTATGTCAATCCGTGGATCGGCACGGAGGGAACGGGACATGCGACCGTCGCCGCGGCGTATCCGCTCGGCATGGTGCAGCCCGGGCCGGACACCGGCACGGAAAGCTGGGACTACGCGAGCGGCTACCGCAACGGCGACACGAAGCTCTACGGTTTTTCGCAGAACCACCTGAACGGCACAGGCGTTCCCGAACTCGGCGATCTCTTGATACTGCCGTTCGCCGATTCCGCGTTCCCCATTTCCCGTTCCCCCGTCTCCTTCGACAAGTCAAGCGAGGTGGCGACGCCTGGTTACTACGCAGTGACGCTCGAAAGCGGCATTCGCTGCGAAGCAGCTGCGTCGCAGCGCTGCGCAATCTGGCGCTTCACATATCCCGACGGCGCGAACGCGAAGCTTCTCGTCGATATGCAGTGGGGGCTCGTCTGGGAGAAGATGGGCGAGCATGTTAAATGTGCAAACATGGAAATATCCAATTCCAATAGCCAATGTCCAATTGCAGAGGGCGAGCAGACCGAAATGCGCATTCCGCAAATCGTCACGGGCTGGGCGGAAACGAAGTCGTGGACGGAGCGCAGATGGAATTTTGCGCTTGAGGCGGACGCCTATTTCAACGTAGTGAAATGCGAAGGACCGCGCCGCTTCGCGCTTGACTTCGGCAAGGTGAAATCCGTGACCGTCCGCATTGCTCTTTCGACGACAGACGAGGACGGCGCGCGGCGGAATCTTTCCGAAGTGCGCGGCAAAACGCTGGAGCAGGTGGCGGCGGATGCGCGCGAAGCGTGGAACGGATATCTCTCGCGCGTTGAAATCCCCGGCGCGGACGCCGCTTCGCACACTAACGTCTACACTGCGCTCTACCATCTCTTCTGGCAGCCAAACGACATCACCGACATAGACGGCGCGTATCGCGGCGCGGACGGCAAGATCGCGAAGGTCGAAGAAGGGCGCAGGTATTTCTCGACGCTTTCGCTGTGGGATACATACCGCGCGGCACATCCGCTCTACTCGATAATTGCGCCTGAGCTGGTTGACGATGTCGTCCGTTCAATGGTCGCGCACCGGAAGGCAGCAGGATATCTCCCCGTGTGGCCGTTGTGGGGGCGCGACACGCACTGCATGATAGGAAACCACGCCGTGCCGGTTCTCGTCGAGGCCGTTGAGAAGGGCCTGACTACAGTTCCGGCGGAAGATGTCTACGAAGCGGTCCGGGCAACACTTCGCGAAGAACACGAAGGCAAGCCGAAGGAGCACTGGGACATTCTGGACAAGTACGGATGGCTTCCGTTCGACCTTGTCGACGAGGAAGGCGTCAGCATAACGATGGAAGGCGCATACGACGACTGGTGCGCGGCAAAACTGGCGCGGAGGCTCGGCAGGGCCGAGGACGCGGAGTTCTTCGCGTCGCGTGCACAGGTGTGGACGAATCTGTTCGACAAGGCGACGATGAGCGTCCGCGGACGCGCATCGGATGGATCGTGGCGCGAGCCGTTTGACCCGTCGGCGCTCTTCGAATACGAAGTGCCACGCGACATCAGCGAGGCGAGCGCCAACCAGTACGTTTGGCATGTGCAGCAGGATCCTGACGGACTAGCCGAGGCCTTTGGCGGCAGGTCCGCCGCGCTTGCGAAACTAGAGGGGCATTTCGACCATTCGCGCTCGCCGCATGGGAGTATCGCTGACGTGACAGGGCTGATCGGCGAATACGCGCACGGGAACGAACCGGGGCATCACGTGCCGTATCTCTTCACCGTATGGGGACGCCCTGAAAGAACCGCCGAAATCGTCCGCGAAATTTTCGACAGATTATACCGTCCGGTGCCGGACGGACTCTGCGGCAACGACGATTGCGGACAGATGAGCGCGTGGTATCTCCTTTCCGCAATGGGCTTCTATCCAGTCGAACCGACGAGCGGTGAATTTGTCATTGGCGCCCCGCAGCTGGCCAGTGTAAAATTGAGAATTGAAAATGAAAAATGTAAAATGGGTGAAGCGAAAGAGTTCATTATTGACGCCAAGAACCTATCCAAGGAAAACAAGTATGTAAAATCGGTGACGTTGAACGGCAGGCGGGTTGAAGGCTTCACGCTGAAATACACCGACATCATGCGAGGCGGCGAGCTCGTCTTCGAAATGTCAGACAAGCCATTCGACGTCGTTGTTGTCGGCGGAACGAGCGCGGGAATCGCGGCCGCAGTGCAGGCGACGCGCGACGGAGCGCGGACAGTCGTCCTTGAACCGACGCAGAGGATTGGCGGAATGACTACGGGCGGACTGGGCCAGACCGATATCGGCGACAAGTCCGCGTTCGGCGGCCTTGCGAGGAAGTTCTACTCCGACATCAGGAAGCACTACGACGACCCCGCTTCCTGGACGCGGCAGAAGCGCCGCGACTACCGTCCCAACGGACAGACCGCCGGCTCGTCCGACGGCGAGACGATGTGGACGTTCGAGCCGAGCGCAGCGTTGAAGGTCCTTGAGAACTGGGAGCGCGACGAGGGCTTGCGCATCGAGCGCGGCGCGCTTCTCGACAGAGGCGAAGGAGGTGTCGTGAAGGAGAACGGGCGCATCGTCTCCGTCCGCACTCTCGACGGACGCGTTTGGCGCGGTTCAGTGTTCATCGACGCGACTTACGAGGGCGACCTTATGGCGGCGGCGGGCGTCTCGTACCGAGTTGGACGCGAGGCCAATTCGGAATACGGAGAGACGATAAACGGCATACAGCGCGGCAAGGCCGTCCATCATCAGATCCAGAATGGCGTGAGCGCATACAGGGTGCCCGGCGATCCGTCCAGCGGAATTCTCCCAGGCGTCGAGCCGGAGGACGACGGGAGGCCCGACGGTTCCGCCGACAATCGCGTGCAGGCGTACTGCTACCGGCTGTGCCTGACGGACGATCCGGCGAACCGCATTCCTTTCGAGAAGCCGGAGGGCTACGACGAGGCGGAGATGGAGCTCCTTCTGCGCAACATCGAGCGGACGCCGGAGGATACGGCGCAGCACTGGCGTCATCAGCCCTGGAACAACTCGCCGATGCCCAACAGGAAGACCGACACTAACAACCGCACGGGCGTTTCGTCCGACTTCATCGGCGGCAGCTGGCGCTGGGCCGAGGCGGACTACGCCGAGCGCGGCAGAATCGCCGCGGCGCACGAGAAGTGGCAGAGGAGCGTTCTATGGACGCTGGCGAACCATCCGCGCGTCCCGCAGTATGTCCGCGCCGATGTTTCGAAGTGGGGGCTCTGCAAGGACGAGTTCGTCGAGAACGGCGGCTGGCCGACGCAGCTCTACGTCCGCGAGGCGCGGCGAATGGTCGGGGAGTATGTCATGACCGAGCAGAACTGCCGCGGAAAGCGCGTCGCCGGGCGTCCGGTGGCGTACGCCGCGTATACCATGGACTCGCACCATGTCAGGCGGTATGCCGACAAGAACGGCATGGTGCGCAACGAAGGGGACGTGCAGGAGCGAGACGGCATGAAAGTCCCGTACCCGATCGACTACGGCGCGATAGTCCCGAAGCGCGGCGAATGCGGGAATCTGATAGTGCCGGTTTGCATTTCCTCGACACACATTGCATACGGCTCGATAAGGATGGAGCCCGTGTTCTTTGCGTTGGGCCAGGCCGCCGGCGCTGCCGCGGCGGTTTCGTCGCGGGATGGCCTTGACGTGCAGGATGTCGAAGTTACGACGGAGGCTCTTAAGTAGCACCGCCGATGAAGAGTAGAAAGGTCGAGCTATGCACAGCTTGGAGCGGTTGCCGGCTTGACGCAGCATATGTCCGTCGCGGACTCCGGGCCGGGCGAGCGGGTCGGGCGAGCCCCCGTAGCGCATGCAGAGGCGTGATTAACGTTCTGCGTCGTGTGGTTTTCAGCTGCTGGCTGGGGTTGTGCGCAATAGGATAAGCGATTCATGGTATAATGTTGGACATGAAGACGATTGATCCGAATTCTCGGCGCCGTTCGCGCGCCTGGCGCGCGCTTGTTGCGTCCGTGGCCGTAGCTTCAGCTTTCCTGCGCGTTGGCGCGGATTCCGTGCCGGACGCGGCTGCCGACCGCGATGTCGTCGCCGAGGCCGTTTTCCATGCGCTCGACATGGGCGTAGAATTCAACTTGGACATTGTCGAGGCCGTTCGAGGAAACGCCGCGAGGGTGCTGCGCGAAACGAGCGCGAAGCTTGCGAGAGAGAGCGTGCCGGAAATCGATGCGCCGTCGGGAGATTCGACGGTCGGAATGGTGAGGGATAGCCTTGTCTCGCCTGTCGACGAGAAGGCGGCGCGGCTGGTGAGGACACTTCGCGCGGACGGCACGTGGCCGGATGTCGAGTATTCCAGCGCGACCGCGAGTTCGTGGCGCGCGGCGGACCACGTGAAGCGTATGGTCTTGCTTGCGCGCGCGAGGCATACGCCTGAAGTCGTCGATGCGTTCCGCCGTGCGCTCGCCCACTGGAGGGAAAAGGGGTACAGAAACAAGAACTGGTGGTGGAACGAAATCGGCGTTCCGCTTGAGCTAGGCCGCGCCGGGCTGCTGATGGGCGACGACATCACGGACGACGAGAAGCGGACGATCGCGGGGCTTATGCGCGAGAGCAGAATCGGGATGACGGGACAGAACAGGATATGGCTTTCGGAATGCGTCCTGATGAGGTCGCTTCTTGAAGGCAACGCCGAGGGCGTTCGTGCGGCGCGCGAGGTGATCCTTGGCGAAGTCGTCGTAAGCGGCACGGAAGAGGGCATACAGAGCGACTGGAGCTTCCACCAGCACGGCAACCAGGCGCAGTTCGGGAACTACGGGCTTTCGTACATCCTAACCGTTCCGCGCCTTGCGGACATGTTCGAGGGGACGCCGCTTGCCTTCCCCGCCGAGTCGCGCGAGATACTGCGCAATCTTGTCGCGAAAGGGTTCGCGCCGACGATGTGGAAAGGCGCGATGGACGTTGGGGCGATTGGGCGTCAGCTCAACAAGGGCGCGCTTCGCATCAAGGGAGCAGGTGCCTTAGTTGCGGCGGAGCGGCTCGGAGTGGACGCGGACGCAGTGTCCAAGGGATTGCATTGGTTCCCGAAAAGCGCCTACGGCGTATACAGGGCGGACGGCTGGATGGCGTCCGTCAAGTGCGAGACGAAGTCAATCCGCGGCACTGAAGTAGTCAACGAAGACAACAGGCTGGGAGCGCATCTGGCGGACGGGGCGCTGTTCGTGTATTCAGACGGAGACGAATACCGCGACGTGTTCCCGTTCTGGAACTGGCGCCACGTTCCAGGGACGACTTCATACGACATAGACTCGGTTGACTGGAAGAGCCGCAATGCCACGGATTATTGCGTTGCAGAAGGGGATGCGGTTCGGTTCAAGCTGGATCGCGCTGGGTTGACGGCGGAGACTGAGTGGCGCTTTTCGCCGGAAGGAGTTGAAGTTTCCGTTTCGGACATAACGTCGACGAACGGACTCCCTGTCGCGACGACGGTAGAGCAGTCCGTCGCGAGGCCAAACGCAGCCTGGCGTAGGGAAGGGGACAGGATAATAGCCGAGAACGGTGCGTTTCGCTACAATGTGCCGGCGAGCGCGAAAGTGGTTGTAGAGGAACGGAAGGGCACGTGGCGTCGCCACATGGGCGCGGCGGACGACAATGTCGAGCGAGGTTGCGTCTTCGAGATAACGATTCCGCATGGCGTAGATCCATCCGGAGTCGCATGCTCCTGGCGCGTCGGATGGGTATCTCGCGGCGACTAGTCACTGCACTTTCATTGTACGGTCGATACCCGTGGTGGGTACGCGCCACCTTGATCAGTCGCCAAGGCTGATGTGCAATCCCGCATGCTCACGATCCGCAATCGGCAGGTGCTGCTTGACCGCGACGTCGCCGCGCTGTACGGCGTGGAGTGTTGCTATTGCAGCGTGCGGAGATTATGTGGTATAATGTCCGCAAAAGATGCGGAGATTTTCTGTGCGCTACATCTATCAACATAAAGACTGGCCCAAGTTCCGGTGGAATGCCGCCGAACTGGCGGCGGAGCTTGAAGCGGCTTCCTTTGCAATAGGGAAGTTTTCGGGACGGCTTGCAGCAATCGGTTTTGAGATGCGGAGTGATGCCGTCTGCGAGACGCTTTCTGCAGAGATACTGAATTCCGCCGAGATCGAGGGCGAGCACCTCAACCGCGACGACGTGCGCTCAAGCGTGGCGAAAAGGATGGAGATCGTCCTTTCGGGCGCAAAAAGCGCGTCATCCCGCGAGGCGGAGGCGCGTGCGGACATGATAATCGACGCGACGCGAAACTGGGAAGCGCCAATGACTATGGACCGGCTTTTATCCTGGCATGCGGCGCTCTTCCCGACGGGCTATTCCGGGCTATCCAAGATAGCGGTCGGACGCTTCAGGGACGATGGCGAAGGACCGATGCGCGTCGTGTCGCGCCACGGGATGATGGAGCGCGTGCATTTCGTTGCGCCGGACGCGAAAACCCTGCCGGGCGAAGTCAAGCGGCTTATGGCATTCGTGAACAGCGACGACACGTGTACGCCTTGGCTTGTCCGTGCGGCGCTCGCGCACCTTTGGTTCCTGACTCTCCATCCGTTCGACGACGGCAACGGACGCCTCGCCCGCGCGCTCGCCGAATATCTGCTTGCGAAGGGCGAACGTTCTGCGATGCGCTTCTATTCGCTCTCTGCGGAGATACAGGCGGAGAAGGACGCCTACTACGATGAAATCGAACGCGCCCAGCGCGGGACGCTTGACGTGACGCGGTGGCTCAAGTGGTCCCTCGGCTGCCATTGCCGCGCCGTCGACGCAGCGGAAGTGCGCCTCAAGACGATACTGGACAAGGCCGCATTCTGGGAAGCGCACTCTTCGGACGAACTCACGGCAAACCAGCGCGCGATGCTGAACGGGATCTTCGACGGGTTCAAGGGTAATCTCACGTCTTCCAAGTGGGCGAAGATCTGCAAGGTGTCGCAGGACACCGCCTCGCGCGAGATCAACGCCCTTGTCGCCAGAGGCATCCTCCGCCGGGAAGGACAGGGCCGCTCGACACACTATGTGTTGGCGTTGTAATGTTGCCAATGTTGAAGTGTTGCCAGTGCCAATTCAAATTACCAATGAAAGGAGCGGGTGCAT
>JAFRJH010000070.1 GCA_017432385.1 Kiritimatiellia bacterium | reverse complement strand
TCTTCGCGCGTTCAAGCGCCTTGGCATAGTTCACGCCCTTCCGCTCGCCCTTCGGGGGTGGGTTCCACGAATAGAACGGACTCCCCCCGACCGCGCACGGCACAACGCCTATGGTCTCGCCGGGATGGTCTGCGAGATAGCGCCTCACGAACTCGTCGACAGGCCCGACCGCCGCCACGGCCTTGTCGAAATGGTAGGGGGCCTTCGCCGCCACCCAGCGTCCGTCACGATCGAGCTTGTACGCGCGCGGCACGACCTCCCTGTCCGCGTCGGACATCTTCGCGCGCCCGGCCATGTTGGACTGCCCCATGCAGAGGACGAGCTTCATGTCCTTCGGCGCGTCCACCGGCTTCTCTTCCGGATCGCGCGCGAGCGCGCCGCCCGATTCGAACCGCGCGATGTCCTGCGCGCTGGAAAGCGACGGCTCCGCCGCCGTGCCGGCAAGGGCGAACATCACGACAGCGGCAACTGCAAAAACGGTTTTCTTCATGTCGACATCTCCCTATCTGCCCACATTATACCAAAACGCCCCGCAAGGCACAGCACCCTCCCGGGTCGCAACCAAGCTGACATCGTCTATCCGGCAAGGCGCGGTTGCCACGAATTCCACCACATGCGTTCCGTTTGTCACGCGGACGGATTCTTCATGCCTCTGCCATCCTTTCCCGTCATCGCGCCAATAGCGCAGCATGTAGTTCCCATTTGGAATGTCTTCTATTTTCTGATATGCCCTGCGTGGGAACGGCGCGGACAGACTGAGGGCGAACTTGCCGGTCACAAACGCCTTGTCACAGGTCTTGTTCGTCGCGTTGAGAAATCCGCCCGCCGGTTCTACTGTCCAGCCGGAAACGAAATCCTGATCGGGCTTATGATGAATCGGAATCTGCCGACGGTCTGCATCGAACGAGCCGTTGCGCACGTAGTTGTTTCCCGAACCAACCGCCCAGCGGCCTGTCGCGGCATCTAGCGACCACTCCGACAGCGAATTGAACACCGGCTCGTCTCCGTCGAAGGAAAGCGGCGTCCAGACGTTGAAGCCGATTCCGTTGTCCGCGAACTGAGTCCAGCGGTCTCCGCAGAACACCACCGTTTCCTGTTCCGCGCCGCGCACCGTCACGAAAAATCCAGTCTGAGAGACGTGGCAATAGTCCTCTACGGCATTGCGCATGAGAAACATATCCCCGTCCGACGACTTGCGATACGGCCCCATCGGCGAATCCGCAACCATCCAGTAGGCGCGCGATCCATCCCAGCCGTAGAGATCGGAGGCACAGAGGTAGTATTTGCCGCGATGCATGAACATGCAGTTCCCTTCGCGCCCGTGCCCGGCGAAGACAAGTCGCGGGGCGCCCACGAATGCGCGTCCGCTCCGATAGCCAAGTTCCGCGACATAAGTCTTGTCGCGTCCATGCGGCGTGGAAAAGACAAGGTAGCCTTTCCCGTGGATGTCGTCGTAGAAGACGGACTGGTCGCCGGTCGTTCGGTAGCCGATGCTCGCGCTCATGTCAACGCCTTCCTGAAAGACGAACGGTCCGCGCGGCGAATCGGCAACCGCCAGCAGCACGCCGCCCATATATTGCATCGCGAGGACGAACTTCTCCTCGGACGGAACGGCTGCGACTCCAACGCGACCGAACCAGCGGCCGTGCGCTTCGCTTTCCGCCCCCTCGCCGGCATAGACGATCCCCTCGTCGCGCCAGTTCACCAGATCGTCGCTTGAATAACATGTCACGCCGACAAATGTCGTATGCAGTCCACCGACATCGACCTGAAACGACGAGTCGAACCGCACACGCTCGGCTTCTTCGTACCTGCAGCCGTACCAGTACCATCGACCTTCATAGAAATAGCATCCGCCGCCATTCGAATAAATCGGCTTGCCATCGACCGTGTTCCACCACGAGTCATTGCGGATGACACGCGGAGCCTCGCCGCTTTCGCATGTTTGCACGGGGTCCGCTGCTGACGTGCCCTTCACAAAGCGGCTTTCGCCGGGAGGGATGACGACGGACGATTCTGTAGTCTGGCAGCGCGTCCAGGGATCGATAACGACAGCTGATTCTCCTCCGAGATCGACTTTGACCTCATGCTCGGTATCATTCGCGATAAATGCAAGTTTCTCTCCGCTCGGGAGGAGGCGCGAGATGTGCGGCAGATTAAGCCGACGCGCGGGCGGCGTTCCTGCGAGTGTGCGTCCTTCGCTGTCAACGACATAGCCGTAGCGTATTCCCTCAGGAGTCGTCCAGGCTTCCGCCGTCTTCGTCATCCGCGCGGCGGCATCGCCCGTCGCAAAATCCCAGTCCAGTCCGCCGAGCGCCTTCGGCACTTTGGACGCGATAATCTTGACCGGAACATCGTCACCCGCGTAGAATAGCGCCTCTGGCGCAGGATCACCCTGGCGCAGCATCCACGAACAGAAAGCGATGTAGTCCCAGAACGGACGCGAATCCTCCCACCACGGATTGCTTCTGTTCAGGCCGTATTCGCGCGGACCTGTCGGTGCCTTCACGCCGCAGTCCTTCTTCGGCAGGTGCGGCACGGCGCAGGCGGTCATGGCGTTCACGCCGAACGCGAAGGCGAGATCGCAGCGACGGCGCAGCTCGGGAATGGCCATCTTGTACGACGCATCAGTCATCGCCTCCGCGCTCGCAATTTTCTTCCCGTAGAGATGCGCGGCACTCGACGTATCCTTCACATCGTATGCGCCGAATTTCTGGTAGCCCCAGAACTCCCCTTCCGGAATCGACACGTATTTCTTCGAGAACACGGAATCCGCGATCATGAACATGCCGCCGCCCGTCTGCGCGGTGAACGACAATCCCTCGTCGCGGCAGAGGCGGTCGAATGTTCCGTAGTAGCGCTCGGCGATCAGTTCCACGCACGTCCTGCGGAAATCAGCAAAGACTTCCTCCGCGTTCTCAGCGACGCAATAGCCCGCCATCAGTGGAAGATACGGCCTGAGATCGTAGCCGCGCCGTCGCGCAAATTCCTCCAGCATGTCGTCCGTCCAGTTCTGCACACCTGCCTCGTGGCTGTCCATGATGATGCCGGCGAGAGGAATACCTTTCGATTTAAGCCTGTCTATGATGCGCTTCGTGTACGCATTCCAGTGCAGTTCCGCCGCCGCGACGCTCATCTTGCCGCATTCAAGCCCCATAGCCTCGGGACGTCCGTGCTTTGTGCGTCCGCCCGTCGGCACAGCGACAAAACGCAGCACCTTCCAGCGTCCCGCAGGCAGTTCGCATCTGAGTCTGCGGTCAGACTCGTCGAATTTCTCCGTGACGTCGCGAATTGTCTTTGGATCGATGCAGACCGGCGTGTCGCCGCGCGAAACGAAATCGACGACCGCCGCCGTCTTCGCCTGCCAGCGCGGAATCTTCGGAAGCGAATTCGTGACGGCCTTGAACGTCTTTTCACGATAGCCGTACATTCCGCCCGGATGCTGCATCGTGCTGGCGAGCCCCTTTTCGTGTCCGGCGTATTCCATATCGACGAACTTCCCGTCTGCTTCCGGTAGTGGAATCGCGAGCACGGCGACGGTCTTCTGCCAGCCGCGGTCCTTCGCGACAGGGAGCGAGAGCGTCACCTTGCCGCCGTTCGTGTCGCGGTCGATTACGGCAAGCGTTTTCATGGCGTGCGCTGGATCGATCCACGGGCCGCCCGCGACATATCCATTGCCCACGGCAGTCTCGAACGTCATGCCGAGCCGAGCCGCCTCGGACGCAGCAAATTCGAGTCCGTCCCACCACGCATCGCTCCACAGCTTTTCCGCGTTCGGGTTCTCTCCGTGATACTGGTCGTAGTACACCACCCCTCCGAAACCGACGCGCTTCATCGCCTCTGCGTCCGCCGTAATCCCCTCGTGTGTCGTCTCGGTCTGTCCAAAGAACCACCACGCCTTCGGACGGCACTCGTCGGGGATATGGTCTGCACGCGGCGCCTCAGACGCCGCGAACGAAGCGGCCTCGGCGAAAGTGGCGACGCGCACGTCATTCTGCTCTTTTATCCATTGAAGATGTTTGCGCAGCTCATCCGGGTTCTCCCACGCGTCATAGCCACGCGCGATGCCGTGGATCATAAAGACCAGCCATTCTCCGTTCTTTTTGGCATTTTCGACCATCTCGTTCATGCGTTCGGCGGTCATCTTGCCACCCGCCGCCTTCTGATGCATCCGAAAAAAAGGAAGGCCCGCTTCCCTCGCAATCTCGCGGACGGCAAACCCGTCCCCGCCGGTTTTAGCATTGTACGGCGCGGCGAAACTGCGGCATTCAACGCCGGCATTCTCCTTGATAGCGACCTGGTTTTTTCGTATGTCATCAAGGATTGCCGTGCGATCCATTTTTGAATATTTCCCATGCGCCCATCCGTGACCGGCGATTTCCATGCCGCATTCCGCCAT
>JAFRJH010000069.1 GCA_017432385.1 Kiritimatiellia bacterium | reverse complement strand
CGCCCGCGCCTGTCGCGGCGGAGCTGCCGCTCGCCGCCGACGGCGGCACCGCGAAGCCGTGGAGCTGGTTCAAGTTCCTCGCCGTCACGGCCTCCGGATACCTTCTCATCGAGACGGACTCCGGCGTCGTCACGCTGAACCCGCACGCCGCGCGGGAGCGAATCGCGTTCGAGCGGCTCATGGCCGCGGGCGGCGGGGCCGTGCAGGCGCTGCTCATACCCGAGACGGTGCACCTCCCTCCGACGGACGCCGCGCGCATCGCCGCCGCAATGCCCGACATCAGGCGCATGGGGTTCAGGATCGAGGAGTTCGGACGCGACACGTTCAAGGTCGACGCCGTGCCGCAGATAGTCGGCAGCCTCTCGCCCTCCGCGATAATACAGACAATCGCGCGCGACCTCGCCGAGGCCGGCGGCCGGCGCGGCGGCGAAAGATGGCGCGAGGAGCTTGTCGCGCGGTCGGTCGCGCGGACATTCGCCGGCATGTCTCTCGCCCTGAACGAGGCCGGCGCCGTGAAGCTCGTCGAGGAGCTCTGCGCGTGCCGCATGCCATACGTCTGCCCGCGCGGAAAGCGGGTGATGATCTTCACCTCGACGCGCGAGCTGGACCGGAGATTCTCGCGCAGCTGACGAGGCTGCGCCGCGCGGTCAGCGGCGCAGGATGTCGGCGCCCAGGGCGGAAAGCTCCTTTTCCACTGCGACGTATCCGCGGTCGACGGTCTCCGCGTTGAGAATCACGGACTCGCCCTTAGCCGCGAGCGCGGCGATGACGAGCGCGATCCCGGCGCGGATGTCGGGCGAGCTGAAGGTCCCCCCGTAGAGCTGGCTCGGACCCGTCACGACGACGCGGTGGGGGTCGCACTGGACGATCTTGGCGCCCATCTGCCGGAGGTGGTCCACGAAGTAGAGCCGCGACTCGAACATCTTCTCGAAGAAGAGGCACGTGCCGCGCGTCTGCGTCGCGAGCACGATGAGAATCGACATCAGGTCGCTCGGGAACGCGGGCCATGTGCCGTCCGCCACCGACGGGATCGCGTCGCCGAGGTCGTAGCGCATCCTGAGCCTGCGCTTCGGGACGTAGCGCAGCGTCCGCTCCTTCGCGTCGATCGTCCACGTGACGCCGAAGCGCCTGAACGCGCCCTCCAGGACCTCGAACGGCTCCGGGTCGATTCCGGTGAGCGTGAGCTCCCCGCCCGTGACCGCGGCGGCGGCGATGTAGCTCCCCGCCTCGATGTAGTCGCAGCCGACGCGCGCCTCGCATCCGTGCAGCGACTCGACGCCCTCGACGCGGATGCGGTTCGTGCCCGCGCCATCGATCTTCGCGCCCATCGCGCTGAGCATCGCCGCGAGGTCGCAGATGTGCGGCTCGGACGCCGCGTTGTATATCTCCGTCCGTCCCTTCGCCAGCACGCTCGCCATGAGTATGTTCTCGGTCGCCGTGACGCTCGCCTCGTCCAGGAGTATCCTCGCCCCCCGGAGAGCGCCCCTGAAGCTGAGCGCATTGCGGCCCGCCGTCGCCTTCGCGCCGAGGGCCCTGAAGCCGGCGAAATGCGTGTCGAGCCGGCGGTGGCCGATGGCGTCTCCGCCGGGCGGCGGAAGCGACGCGCGCCCCGCGCGGGCGAGGAGCGGCCCCGCGAACAGGAAGCTCGTCCTTATCTTCGCCGCGAGCGCGGGGGCGATCTTCGCGGACCTGAGGCGCGGAGTCGACAGCGTCACGGTCCCGGCCTTCACGTCGCGGACGACCTCCGCGCCGAAGCCCTTCGCCGCCTCGAGCATCGCCGCGACGTCGGCGATGTCCGGTACGTTCTGGAGCGTCACGCCCTCCGGGGTGAGGAGCGCCGCGGCTATCATCGGGAGCGCCGCGTTCTTGTTGCCGGAGACCGCGTGCACGCCGGCGACGGTCCGGCGGCCATGGATGACTAGGCTGCTCATCTCACGAAAGCCTGTCGATCTGCTTCGTCTCGCCGAAGACGATGAGCTTGTCGTCGCCCTGGAGCGTGTCGCCCGCCTGCGGGATTATCACCTTCCGAGGCCTGTCCGGCTCGTCGGCCGCGCGCCTAAGGCAGAGCACGGTCACGCCCGTCCGCTTGCGGAGATCCGCCTCGGCGAGAGTCTTGCCGCGGACGTCCTCGGGGACCTCGATCTCGGCGATGGAGAAGCCGTCGGAGACCTCGAGGAAGTCGACGACCGCGTGGTTCGCTATGGACCTCGCCAGACGATGGGCGCTGTCGCGGTCGGGGTACACGACCGAATCGGCGCCGATCCTGCGCAGTATCTTGCCGTGCAGCTCGCTCGTCGCCTTCGCGACGACGTTGGGCACGCCCAGCTCCTTGCAGTTCGCGGTCGCCATCATCGACGCCTCTATGTTGCTCCCTATCGCGACGACGACGAGATCGCACTCTCCGAAGCCGGCCTCCTCCAGCACGTGCGGCTGCGTCGCATCGCCCTGCAGCGCCGTCGCGAACTCCATCGCAGTCTGCATCGCGGGCCTGGCCCTGTCGACGAGAATCACCTCCGTGCCGGCGTTCGCCAGCGATTCCGCGAGCGCCATGCCGAACCTCCCGGCTCCGATTATCCCGATGCGCTTCATTTCAGCTCCATCCTCCTTGCCTCGTCCACGAGCTTCCGCGAATACGGATGCCGCGGGTTTTCGAAAAATCCCCCCACGTCCGCCGAGCTCTCGACGACGCGGCCGTCCTTCATCACCGCGACCTTCGTCGCCATCTGCGAGACGACGCCTAGATCGTGCGTAATCAGCATGACCGCGGCGTTTCCGCCGCGGCAAAGCCCACGCATGAGCGCAAGCACCTGCGCCTGGATCGTCACGTCCAGCGCCGTCGTCGGCTCGTCCGCGACCAGCAGGTCCGGGCCGAGCATGAGCGCCATCGCAATCATTACGCGCTGCTGCATCCCGCCGGAGAGCTCGTGCGGATACGCCTTCGCGCGCGCGGGCGGGTCGGGGATCCCGACCTTGCCAAGCCACTCGATCGCCATTGCGTCCGCGGTCCTGCGCGTGACGCGCTCGTGCAGGAGGACAGTCTCGGCAAGCTGGTCTCCGATGCGGTGGAGCGGCGAGAGGGAGCCCATCGGGTCCTGGAAGACGACGCCTATGCGGCGTCCGCGCAGGCCGCGCAGCTCCGGAAGCGGCATCGTCAGCGTGTCCGCGCCGTCGAAGAGGATCCGCCCGGACGGCCAGAACGCCGGCGGACTCGGCAGGAGGCGCGCGACGCTCATGGCGACCGAGCTCTTCCCGCTGCCCGACTCCCCCACGAGCCCCAGCACCTCGCCGCGGCCAAGGGAGAGCGACACTCCGGACGCGGCGGACGTAACCTCGCCCTCCTCGTTCCGGTACGATACGCTCAGGTCCTCGATCTCCAGCAGCATCCGTGATATTCTACCATATTTCCCGGAGCTGCGCGCGGGGCGTCAGTCGCCCGGAGAGGAAGCGGACAGCGCGGCCTTGTACGGGGCGTCCATCCACGCAAGAAGGGCGTCCGCCGCCGACAGCGAGCCGCTGAAACCATCCTCCTCGCCGTCGTTTGCGGCTAGCAGCCCGATTGCCTGCACGACTGCGCTTTCGGGCACGGCGCCGCGGCGGCAGGAGAGGTTCGACGGACCCCACACGCCGCAGACGACGGCGAGACACGCGGCGGCGAGCGTGGGGCCGCCCCATGCGCCGAGGCGGAACCTGAAGCGGCCCGACGAACCGCGGCGGGCGGCTTCTGCCGCCGCAAGAGCCTCGATCGACGCAAGTCGGCCGGGCTCCAGGACGACGCCGTCCTCGAGTCCGCGCCTGATGAAATCCTCAAAACCGTTCTTTTCGCCCATCATGCACCTCCCAGCCTCTTCCTTAGCGCAATCGTCGCCGAATGCATCCACGTAAGAGCCGTGCCGAGCGGCACGCCCATGGAGTCGGCTATCTCCCTGAACGTCATCTCGGCCTCTATCCGCATAAGCACCACCTGCCGCTGCCCTTCCGGGAGCTCGCACACCGCCGCGCGCACGTCCTCGGCCGTGGCCGACGACTCGAACCTCTCGCCCGGGTCGGGAGATCCGTCCGGAACCGACTCCGCGGCGCTTTCGCCGCGCTCGCCGTCCGCGGCGTCAAGCGGCACGAACCTGCCGGCCCTGCGCATCGCGTCTATCGCGGCGGAGCGCGCGACCGTGGCGAGGTAGGACTTCACCTTGCCGCCGCGGTACGAGCCCGCCGCCTTCATCACCCTCGCCCAGGTCTCCTGGAACGCGTCGTCGGCGTCCGCAGGCGACCGGAGCATGCCGCGCAGCATGGCCTGCATCCAGACCGCGTGGCGGCGCACGAGCGCCGAGAGCGACGCAACGTCGCCCCGGCGCGCGTAGGCGCGGAGAAGCTCCGCGTCGTCGGTCATTCGGCCTTCGGCTTGGCGCCCTCGGGACGGTGACCGGATCCGCGCTTGCCGCCCGCCTGAGGGCCGCGCCCGCGCATTCCCTTCATCTCCTCGGTCGCCTTCTTGATCTGCTCGGGCGTGAGGATCGTCCTGACGGCGACGACGCGCTTCGCCTGCTCCTTCGCCATCTCCTTGCGGAGCTCGAAGACCTCGTCGATCGCGGCCATGACGGCCGCCTCGTCGATCTTCTCGGCGGACATCAGCTTCGCCTGCTTCTCCATCGCCGCGCGCATCTTCTCCGACTCCTCGCGGCGCTTCTCCTTGTCCTGCCCGACCTTCTTGAGCTTCTCGACCTGCTCCTCGCTGAGGCCGAGCTTCTCGGCGGAATTCGGGTTCATGGCGATGCGGACAATCGGATCGGCCATCATCATGCCGGCGCCCATGCCCTGCATCATCCCAGGGCCCATGCCGCGGCCCATCCCGCCGCGGGGACCGCCCTTGTGCGGCGCGCCGCCCTCGGGACCCTCGGCAAACGCCGCGCAGCAGAGCGCGGCAACAACAGCAACCATCAGACTCTTCATCGTATTTCTCCTTTCGCGGCGGTTCCGCCGCCCGCAGACGCCACCACGGCGCCCGCACTGATATAGACGCACGCAGGGGCCGGATTATTTTGCCTCAGGAAAAGGAAAGCGCCGCCCGACGCTGGGCGGCGCTCTCCTTCGCGCTGTGCGTCCGCGGCCTCAGCCCTCGGCGCCCTGCTCGTCGAGGATCGTGATCTTGACCCCGACGTTGACGCCGTGGCCGAGATCGATCGTCGCCTGGTACTCGCCGACCTCGCGGAGCGAGTCCTCGAGCGAGAACTGGCCACGCTCGATCTTGACGCCGCGCTGCGCCTCGATGGCGGCGAGGAGGTCGGTGATGCTGACCGAGCCGTAGAGCTTCTTGCCGTCGGTCGTGGCGGCCGAGACGGTGAGCTCGAGCTTCTCGAGCTTCTTGGCGACCTCGAGCGCGGCCTTCTTCTCCTCGGCGGCGCGAGCGGCGCGCTCGGCCTCGAGCTTCTTGAGCCTGCGCTTGGCGGCCTCGGTCGCGACGGCGGCGAGGCCCTTCGGGAAGAGGCAGTTGCGGGCGTAGCCGGGGGCGACCTTGACGATCTCGCCGGACTTGCCGAGCTTCTTCACGTTGTCCATGAGCATTACTTCGATTGCCATGACAGCTCCCCCTTTCCTCAGGCCATGAGGCCCATGTTGCGGGCGCGCTTGACGCCCTGGCGGATCTGGCGCTGCTGCGCGGAGGTCACTCCGGTGATGCGAGCGGGCAGGATCTTGCCGTAGTCCGTGATGTAGTACTTCAGGGTCTCGATGTCGTTGACATCGATCTGGTCCTTGGGACCGAGCGGCGGACGCTTGCGGGCGGCGAACTCCTCGCCGGCCGAGCTGTTTGATTTCTTGAAAGCCATTGTGGTTTTCCTTGTTTAGAATTGTTTAGAACGGTATGTCGTCAGGGTCGCCCTCGAGCGGGTTCGGCCGGGCCGGCGCCGCTGCCTGCGACCTCGCGGCCGCGCACGCGGCTCCCGCCAGGCGGTCGCCCTTGGGGAGGAACTTTATCGTTGAAGCGCGCACCTTGAGCTTCTGGTGCTTCACCCCGTCCCTCTCCCAGGTATCCATCTGGAGCCTTCCCTCGACCAGGACGGAACTGCCCTTCACGAGGTACTGGCCGCAGAGCTCGGCAAGCTTGTCCCAGGCGTCGACGTCGACGAACACCGGGATGTCCTGCATCTGGCCGTTGCGGTCCCTGCGGCGCTCGTTGACCGCTATCCCGAGACGCGCGACACGCATGCCGTTGGCGCCTGCGGAACGCACGTCGGGGTCGCGCGTCAGGTTGCCCATCAGGATCACTCTGTTGAAGGAGGCCATGACGTCTTCAGCTCCTTACGCCTCGGCCGCGGTCCCGGCGGCGGCCGCTGCGGCGGCCTCCTTGCGGGCCTGGCGCT
>JAFRJH010000068.1 GCA_017432385.1 Kiritimatiellia bacterium | reverse complement strand
CCGAGGAGCTGCGCCTCGATGCGCACTATGCCCGGGACGTCGAGCTTCGTCTCTATCGAGCAGCCCTTGTCGAGCGAGATCTCCTCGACGCCCTTCTCGGTCCTGCCGTCGTCGCCCGTGCGCGTCCACTTGACCTTCAGCGGAGTCTTCGCCGCCGCCTCTGCCGGAAGCTCCTTTACGCCGTCGAGGAAAAAGTCGAAGCGAATGGTCTCGCCGACCTTGTAGCCGATCGGGTTCTCCCTGTCGGTCTTCGCCTTGAGCTTCAGGTCCTTGATTTCAACGCCGTATACCGCGGCCGCGGCGGCGAGCGCCAGCATCAACAGCAACTTCTTCATGGAACGCACTCCTTATGAGTTTTTCACTGCACGCAAATGAAGGTCGGCAGGGGCAACCCCGGTCGTCCGTCTCGCGCGACACGGCTATTATATCAAAAAAAACATGAGAGGATTCAATCTATCTTTGAAACCGCATGAGAACATCTGAGAAAATCCCCCCGGGGCGGGTTTCATTCCGCGCACATCCCGGCAGCCGGATATCAGCAGTTGCCGGGAAGGACGCGCGACAGCACGCGTCCGGCGCGGCCGACGAGACGATGGATCGTTGCGACCGGCGTCGGGTCCGCGTCCGCCATCTGGAAACGCGGGAAGAAGCGCGTGACGTGGAGCGGAATCTCCGGCGACACGGACGCCACTAGCGAGGCGACGGCGTCCACGGCCTCGTCGGAATCGTTACGTCCGGGGATGACGAGCATGGTCACCTCGACGTGGCATCCGGCGCGATGAAGGATTTCAATCGACCGGCAGACGGCGGCGAAGCTCCCGCCGACCCAGTCGTAGAACTCCTGCGACGGCCCCTTAAGGTCGATGTTCGCGGCGTCGATGAGCGGCGCGAGCTCCTCCACGACCTCCGCCTCGGCGCAGCCATTCGAGACAAGGACGTTGCACATCCCGCGCCGGCGAATCTCCACCGCGCAGTCTCGCACGAACTCCCATCCGACAAGCGGCTCGTTGTAGGTGTAGGCGAGTCCGACGTTGCCTCGCTCGCGTCCAAGCCGCTCCGCGAGGTCGGCAAGTTCCGCCGGCGCAGCAGTCCGGCATCCAACCTCCCCCTCGCCACGTTGCGAAATCGCGTCGTTCTGGCAGAACGGACACCTCAGGTTGCATCCGTAGCTTCCGACGGAGAGGATGCACGACCCCGGACGGAAGAACGCAAGCGGCTTCTTCTCCATTGGATCGAGCGCGAGCGAGGTGATGCGCCCGTAGTTCCCCGCCACAACGCGTCCGCCCTCGGCGCGGCGGGCACGGCAGAACCCCGTTCCGCCCTCGGCAATCCGACAGTGCCGCGGACAGACGTTGCATACCGCGTCTCTCGCATCACTCATGAAACACCTCGGCCTGGAACGTCTCGAACTTCGCGCCGTCGCGCCAGGCGTCGGGGGAAAGCCCGGCCTTCTGCGAGAGATATGAGAGCGTCGTCGGGAGATCCCACGCCTGTTCGGGCGCGACCTGCGGGAGAAACACCGCGAACGCATCGCCCTTCTCAAGAGTCATTCCGTCGCGTCCGAGCACTATGTCGCGCCACGAGGCTACGGGCTTCGGCGGCGTAAGGGCGGAGACTTCGACGCGGAGATTCGAGAGCTCGCGCTCCGTCACCGGCATGAAACGCGGATCGTGCAGCGCGGAATCGACTGCCCGCGCCGCCACCGCGTCGACTAGCGGCCGCATCGGCATGATCTCGCCGATGCAGCCGCGAAGCGCACCGGTCGCCCTGTCGCTGAGCGTGACGAACGCGCCCATTTTGGACGCGAGCGGGGAACCGGCGTCGGGAATCGACGAGCGGGGGACGGAGTACGGGACGCCCTTGACGGCGGACTCCATCGACTTGCGCGCGACGCGCAGGAGGAACGCACGGGCCTCCGCGTCCAGAACATGCCTCTCCTCGCCGGGCCACGCCGCGCGCCCTGCGACCGCCGCGTAGCAGACGAAACGCGTGAAATCCCCTTCCGCGTCTCCGGACGTTTCATAGTGAACGCGCGAAAGCGACGTTCCCTTCGGAATCGCGCGCAGCGCAAGTTCGATCGGGACGTGTCCGCATATCGTCGCGCCCGTCCCGCGGACGTTCGCGGCGAATGCATCGCCATCGCCCTTCTCGATGAACGAAAGAGCCTCCGCGTCAACCGCCGCCACGCGCTCGCGCACTTCGCGTCCCCCGCCGGTTCCGTAAGGGGCGTACGAGAAGTCGTCACCGTAATGCGTGAAGTCCGACGAAATCACGAGAAGAGTGTCCGCGTCCATCATTCGCGAAAGCGCCCTCGCGCACATCGCCATCTGGTCACCGCCGAGGGAGCCGGCGATGAGCGGGACGATCTGGAAGCCGCCGCCGAGCGCGAGCTGAAGGAGCGGATACTCGACCTGCGTAGCGTGTTCCGCGAGATGCACCTTGCTGTTTTTGACTACCGGCGCGACGAGCGCAAGCCTGTCGATGAAATCGCTGTCGATGCTGATTTCGCCAAGCGGAGTCGACACGGCCTCTGCGTCCGGAGCGACAAGACGGTTCGCGATCCATGCGCGGTGGCTAGGCGCGAGAAGGACGACCCTTGAGAACTTCGCGCCCTTCACGAGCCTTACGGCGCGCCAGGCCGTCCCGCCGGAATACGCCCAGCCGGCGTGGGGAAGGACGAGGACGTTCGGCGTCTCGCGCGGCGGATCCGCCGCGGCGCGGCGCTCCCACGCATCCGCCGTCGCGCGGATGTCCTCCGCCCTCTCCGGATACCAGGATCCCGCTATCGCGCTTTCCAGTTTCACAGGCAATCTCCAGGGGCGCATGGGCGCCGCGTCATATCAGGTGCCCCGTCAGCCACCCGAGAGCCGTGCCGACGGCCAGCACAGCCGCCAGTATCGCAAGGTTCTCGCCGATGTTGCGATTTGTCCTGAACAGCACGAGAAGCCCGAGACCGGAACCGGTGAAGGACGAGGCCATCAGCGCGCCGGAAGACATCGCGCCCTTGCAGTAGAGCTCGGCGCCGGCGACGGACACAGCGCAGTTCGGTATGAGGCCCAGCAGCCCCGCGGCTAGTTCGCCGAAAAACGGCGTGTTGAGGCGGAGAGACTGGAGGCTGTCTTCGCCGAAAAGGTGCATCGCAAGCTCTATCGCGCCGGACACGACGACGATGAAGAGGAAAATCTCGGCAGTGTGGATCATCGCCGGGACGAGAATCCCCCTGCGTTCGTGGCATCCGCACCGGCTGTGTTCGCAGAGATCGTGCACCGCGACGGGGCGGCGGATGTGCCGCACCAGGGCGAGGATGGCGTCCAGCGAGAATCCGACCGCTATCGCAGCCGCGACCTTGACCGCGACGATCTTGACCATCAGCGGGACAGGGACCTGCTTCGAGATGAGAACGGGTATCAGCTCGTCGGAAGTCGACAGGAACACGGCGACCAGCGTTCCCGCCGATACTACGCCGCCCGCGTAGAACGAGGCGGCCGCGGCGGAGACGCCGCACTGCGGAACCGCGCCGGCGAGCGCGCCGGCAGCGCGGTTGCGCATCAGCCTCATGGG
>JAFRJH010000067.1 GCA_017432385.1 Kiritimatiellia bacterium | reverse complement strand
CTGGCGCAGGACCTGTTCGTCAAGTCCCTGCTTGCGGAGTGCGCGCGGCACGGCGTAGACGGAATCTGTCACGTCCTGTTCTTCGATCACGCATTCGCGTTTCACGTTGCAGAAGAGGGCGAGCTTCTGCTTGTGCTCTTCTGGTATCGGCATTTCCGTGCGGCACACGAGGATGTCGGGGATGATGCCGATGTTGCGCAGCTGCCCGACGGAATGCTGCGACGGCTTTGTCTTCAGCTCGCCCGCCGCCTTGAGGTATGGGACGAGCGTCAGATGCACGAAGCAGGCGTTCTCGGACCCGACCTCGAAGCGGAACTGCCGCGCCGCCTCCAGGAACGGCAGGGACTCGATGTCGCCCGAAACGCCGCCGATTTCGCAGAGCACGATGTCGCAGTCGTGTTCGCCCGCGCTTCTGATCGCCGCCTTTATCTCGTCCGTTATGTGCGGCACGACCTGCACCGTTCCGCCGAGATATCCGCCGGCGCGTTCGCGCGCGAGGACGGCGGAGTAGATGCGCCCGGAGGTGTAGTTGGACGCCTTCGTGCAGGTGACGCCGGCGAAGCGCTCGTAGTGTCCGAGATCGAGGTCCGTCTCCGCGCCGTCGTCCGTCACGAACACCTCGCCGTGCTGGTACGGCGACATCGTGCCCGGGTCGACGTTGAGGTATGGGTCGAGCTTCTGCATGAAGACCCTGTAGCCACGGCTCTTGAGGAGGAGCGCGAGCGAGGCCGAGGTGATTCCCTTGCCGAGCGAGCTTACGACGCCGCCGGTGATGAAAACGTATTTGACTTGCTTTTCCATGATTGTTTGTTTTGCCGCAAAGAACGCAAAGAGCGCAAAGACTTTGCGTACTATGCGTTCTTTGCGGCTGCTATCATCGCCTTGAACTGGTTGAAGAGGTAGTGTGAGTCGTGCGGGCCGGGGCAGGACTCGGGGTGGTACTGCACCGAGAACGCCGGGAGCGTCCTGTGGCGGATGCCCTCGATCGAATTGTCGTTTAGGTTTATGTGCGTCACTTCCAGGCACTCCGGAACCGACTCCGGCACAACGGCGAAGTTGTGGTTCTGGCTGGTGATCTCGACCTTGCCCGTAGCGAGGTTCTTCACCGGATGGTTGCAGCCGTGGTGTCCGAACTTGAGCCGCGCCGTCTTCGCGCCGCAGGCAAGCGCGAGCAGCTGATGCCCGAGGCAGATGCCCATGATGGGTATGATTTTGTTTTTGACAGGATTTACAGGATTAACAGAATTTAGGTTTTGTGGGGTTGCCCCAGATAATTCTGTAAATCCTGTTAATTCTGTCGAAAAAGACCTTAGTCCGAGGAGCTTTTGAATGTTCTCGATTGCGTATGTCACCGCCGCGGGGTCCGCCGGACCGTTGGAGAGGAATACGCCGTCGGGGTTAAGCGCGAGGACTTCCTCTGCGGGAGTCTTGGCGGGAACGACTGTGACCTTTGACCACGACGCGAGCGAGCGGAGGATGTTTGCCTTAACGCCGAAGTCGTAGCAGACTATTCTTTTGACAGGATTTACAAGATTTACAGGATTTTTGGGGCCTGGGGTTGTGCCCCCCGCACTGAGTTCGCCTGCGGCGACTTTGCTGCGCTCGGGGGTTACACCGGATAATCCTGTCAATCCTGTTAATCCTGTCTTAAACTCGTATGGCTTCTCGCAAGTCACCTTGGCGGCGTAGTCCTGTCCGTCGAGGCCGATCCATTCGCGCGCCTTGGCCATTGCGTCTTCCTCGTGCAGAGACGCCGAGACGCAGAGGAAGGCCTTCCGGTTGCCGTGCTCGCGGAGGTGCAGCGTGAGCGCGCGAGTGTCGACGCCGTAGATGCCGGGGATGCCGTTCTCGCGGAGATACTCGTCGAGGCTCTTTTCGCTGCGCCAGTTGCTTGGCTCGGTCAGGTCGCCTATCACCAGACCGGACAGAAAAAGCCCCCGGGACTCGATGTCCTCGGGGTTGATCCCGTAGTCGCCGACTTCGGCTGTAGTTAGAGTGACGAACTGCCCGGCGTAGGAGGGGTCGGTAAGTATCTCCTGGTAGCCCGACATCCCGGTGTTGAACACGACCTCGCCGAGCGCGTCTTTTTTCGCTCCGAATGCGACGCCGTGAAAGACTGTTCCGTCGTCCAGCGCAAGGAACGCCGCGCGCTCCCGCTCCGCTTTCCATTTCTCCTCGTAGTTCATTGCCATAGCTCCATTCCAGCCGCAAGGGACGCAAAGGGTGTTTTGTCTTTGCGGCCTATGCGTTCTTTGCGGCTGACATTATCAGTAAGATCTATCATTTCTCTTGTCCAAATAGTTCAGAAGCGCCTTGTGGAGGACCTTGTATCCGCCGGGCGTCGGATAGTCTCCTGTGAAGTACCAGTCGCCGATGGAACTTGAAAGGACTTCCGACTTCTGACTTCCGACTTCCATTGCCGAAGTCTGATGTCCGTAGTCCGAAGTCAGGCACCTTCTGAGATCCTCGACGGTCTGATACACCACCTTCACTTCGGCCTTCATGCCGGGCGGCGTGAGGAGCCGCGCGATCTCCGCGCAGTGCTGCTCTTCGGTGAAGCGGGCGTAGAGCGCGGCGAGGGGATTGTTTTTGACAGGATTTACAAGATTTACATGATTCTTGGGGTCTTGGGGTATGTCCCCAGATAATCTTGTCAATCCTGTTAATCCTGTCAAAGAACTCTCTTCATCAGCTAAAGCGATCCGAAATGTCTTCTCGGCATCCGTTCCCAGAAGATTGACGAGCGCCTTGAACGCGACAAGCTCCCCGAGCGTCGACATGTCGATCCCGTAGCAGTCGGGGTAGCGGATGGGCGGCGCGGACGATGCGATGACGATGCGCTTCGGTCCAAGCCGGTCGAGCATGGGGAGGATCGCGTTCTTCATCGTGTTGCCGCGCACGATCGAATCGTCGAGGACGACGAGCGTGTCGTCCTTCTTGACGAGCCCGTAGGTAACGTCGTAGACGTGCTTGTAGAACTCGCGCCTCGCCGCGGCGTCCGCGATGAACGTGCGGAACTTCGCGTCCTTGACGATGACCTCGCCGAAGCGGGGGATGCTTTTGACAGGATTTACAGGATTTACAAGATTTTTGTGGTCTGGTGGCATGCCCCCAGATAATCTTGTCAATCCTGTTAATCCTGTCGAAAAAACACGGGAGAAAAGTTCTTCCAGCAATCCGTGGAAGGCGATGCGGGCTGAGTTGGGGATGTAGCTGAAGAAGATGTCCTCCATCGGAGCGTCCGCCGCCTCGAGTATGCGCGGCAGAAGCGCCGCGCCAAGTGCCTTGCGCTCGCGGTGGATGTCGGCGTCGTTCGCGCGGGAGAAATAAATGCGCTCGAAGGAGCAGGGGCGTTGACGGGTATTGATGCCCGGACTCAGTTCGGACATCTGGACTTCGCCGCTCGGCGAGACGACAAGCACCTCGCCCGGCGGCAGCTCCTTCACCGCCTCCAGCGGAACGTCGAACGCGGCCTGTATCGCGGGGCGCTCGCTCGCGACGACTACGACGCGCTCGTCGATGTAGTAGAAGCCCGGCCTTATGCCGCACGGGTCGCGCGTCGCGAACGCCCAGCCGTCGCCCGTCGCGCCGCAGAGCGTCCACGCGCCGTCGGCATTGGCGAGCGCGCTGGAAAGTGCGGTCGCGATTGAAGTTTTCTTGACTTCTGACTTCTGACTTCCGACTTCATCGCTTTCCTGAGGTCTGGCGTCTGACGTCTGAAGTCCTTTTTCCCTTAGTTCCTTCGCTATCAGTTCGCAGATGAGATAGCCGTCGGCCTTGCTCGTCGGGAAGGAGCCGTGGCGCGCGTAGTCGTCGAAGAGCTCGTGCGCGTTCGTCAGGTTGAAGTTTCCCGCGAGGAGAAGCGTGTGGGCGAGGTCGCTCGCCTCGTGCACAAACGGATGGCAGAACGCCACGTCGTTTTTCCCGAACGTGGCGTAGCGAAGATGGCCGAGGAATATCCTCTCAAATCTTGTGTGGACAGGATTTACAAGATTTACAGGATTTTGGGGGGCTGATGCTGTGTTCACAGATAATCCTGTCAATCCTGTCAATCCTGTCTGAACCTTACACCGCTTCGTCAGCTTCCCCAACAGATCTGCACGAGGTGTAGCGGAGGCGGACTTCTCGATCCAGTACGTCTCTTCACCTGGGACAGGGCGAGCGAGAAGTAT
>JAFRJH010000066.1 GCA_017432385.1 Kiritimatiellia bacterium | reverse complement strand
GGAAAAGTTCACGCTTCGTGTTGTACTCCGTCACGGAGTCGTTGTACGCCTGGCGCGAAAACGCAATGCGGTTCTCGGTGGAGGTGAGTTCCTCCGAGACACGGGCCAGCTGCTCGTTGGCCGTGAGGTCGGGATAGCGCTCGACGACGACCATGAGGCGCGAGAGGACGCCGGCGAGCCCGGATTCCGCGGCGGAGAACGCCTTGACTGCCGCGGGGTCGCCTGGCGCGGCGGCAAGCGCCTTCGCTGCGCCCGCGGCCTGGTTGCGCGCCTCGATGACGGCGGTCAGCGTCTCGCGCTCGTGCTTGAGGTAGCCTTTTGCGGTCTCGACGAGGTTGGGGATGAGGTCGTAGCGGCGGCGGAGCTGCACGTCGATCTGCGCGAACGCGTTCTTGAACCGGTTCTTGAGGACGACGAGTCCGTTGTAGAGCCCGACGACCCACGCGACAAGCGCGACGAGCAGTACGACGACGACAAGCAGGGCGATCAGTATTCCGTGCATTTTAATCCTCCTTGCATTTTGCGGACATTATAGCAAATATTCCGTGCACGCAGACGCGTCGATCACGATGCGCTCACTTTCGGGAGGGCTCTCCTGAAGAGCCGCAGCAGCACGAGAAGCACCGCACCCGCGACGAGAAGCGGCATTGCGCACGCGTTCCTCATCGTCAAATAGATCAGCACCGCAAGCTGGAGGTAGATTATCCCTCCTACAAGAAGCCCGACACGCCGTTTCTTGCCGGGATCGTACTCCTCTCCCTTCGAATACCAGGTGACGGCCGTGATGTAGAGAGTCCAGACGCCCGCCGCAAGCGCAACGGGGACGGTCAGAAGCGCCGCGTCCATGCTGAACACGGTGTTCGCCGCCAGCGCACCGCACAGAAGATTGAGTCCGCGGCAGACGCCCATCGCCAGGCACCATTTTGTGCGGTTGTAGAGGACGACGGACACGACAAGCAACAACGCGGCCGGCCACCATAGTCCGGGCAGCTTCGCCAGGCAGGCGACAAGCACCGCCGCCGCAAGGCAGACGAAGCGGGCAATCCGCGCCGCGGCAAGGGATATCTCGCCGTCGGGAATCGGGCGGCCCTTGTCCGTCTTCGCGCCGACGATGTCGTTGTCGGCGAGGCCGAACATGTAGAGGAAGACGCCCGCAAGGGCCGCGAGAAGAACCGAAAAGATGCACAGCGAGCATCCGGCGAAGCACGGCCACAACGCCGCGCCGACGAAGACATCTCCCGGAACCGTCGGCAAATTGACGACGCGGAAGAGCCTGAGCCACGCGAGCACACGCGAACCGCCCTTCCCTTCTGCACGTCCTGCATGTCCTACACGGCTCCCATCTCCCGCGCTTCCGTCCCCCACAATCGCCTTCACCTTCTCAAGCGCCCGCCCCCTGTGCGATATCGCGTTCTTCTCGTCGGCGGAAAGCTCGGCGAAGGACTTGTCGTATCCGTTCGGAATGAAAAGCGGATCATAGCCGAAGCCCTCGACGCCCGCCGCCTTTTCGGCGATATGGCCTGGGCAGTGTCCGTGGACGACAAGTTCCTCGCCCGACGGATCGACGAGGGCGCAGCAGCAGGTGAAGCGCGCGGCGCGGTCCTTTACGCCTTCGAGGTTCTTCAGGAGAAGCGCGTTGTTCGCGGGCGTGTCGCATGGCTCGCCGGCATAGCGCGCGCTGTGGACGCCCGGTGCGCCGCCGAGAGCCTTGACCTCGAGACCGGAGTCATCGGCCATGCACCACTCGCCTTTGTGCTTCTCCGCGATCGCCCGCACCTTGATGAGCGCGTTGCCTGCGAAGTCGGGCGCGTTCTCCTCGACGCCCTCGGGGTCGTCGGGGACGATCTCGAAGTTCGGGAGAATCTGGGAGATCTCGCGTATCTTGTGCTGGTTGTGGGTTGCGATGAAAAGTTTCATGTGCATGTCCTGTGCTGTCCGGTGAATATCATACCATATTTGCGGCATCCGTTGGGACGGCGTCCGGAGCCATGGGGACGCGTCGGAACCCCCGCGCCGCGGTCCGGAACGGCCGCGGCTACGGGATTCGGGCCTGGCAGCTCCGCACGGCGGCGTCGATCTTCTCCGGAATCTCTATCGGGAGCGCGTGCTCGGATCCGGGGACCATCGCAACCTCCGCCTGCGGGAAGACCGACTTGAGATAGGACGCGTTCTCCGGACGGACAATCCCGTCGCGCTCGCTTTGGAAGACGAACACGGGGCAGTCAAACGCCCCGGACGCCGCGAGATCCTCGAGCGGACGCCTTAGATCCGTCTCCTTCAGGTAGGCCAGCCCGCGCTCGAGATTCTCCTCGCTGTCCATCATGTACGGATTCGGCTTCCCTTCGGAGACGCCGAAGAACCCCTCGCCCTTCGTCATCCTGAGGCCAACCTCGAGCGCGGCGAGGCGGCGGTCGGACATTCCGGCCCACCCTTCGTCCCTCATCATGCGGGGCGTCGCCGCAACGAGGACGAGCCCCGCCAGCTTTCCCGGGAACATGCAGGCAAGCCCGAGCGCCGAGCTGCCGCCCATCGACCAGCCGACGAGAACCACCCTGTCCTCGCGGGAAACGGCCTTCTCGGGCGCGCCGTCGAGCTGTTCGATGTAGCCGAACAGCCTGTCGCGACGGAAGCCGCAGAGGTCCCACGCGCGCGGGCTCGAGGCCCAGCCGTTGAGGACAAACGTCTTCACTGTCCCTGGCGTCCGCGCGGCCTCAGTGGCGGAACGAGCGCTGTCCGGTGAAGACCATCGCGACGCCTGCGTCGTTCGCGCAGTCGATCACGTCCCAGTCGCGGATCGCGCCGCCGGGCTGCACGACCGAGGTGATGCCCTGGCGAATGCCGACCTCGAGTCCGTCGCGGAACGGGAAGAACGCGTCCGAAACCATCGCGCAGCCGGGGAGGCCGCCCTTCTCGGCCTTCGTCTGCTCCATGATCTCGGCCTGCTTCTTCGCGCCGTCGTCTTCGCCGAACTTGAGGCGGAGGTCGTTGAACGGAAGCTGGTACTTCTCCCATGCGATCCAGTCCGCGTGCTTCGTGTACGCCTTGTCGCGCGCGATCTCGGCGACGCCGACGCGGTCCTGCTCGCCCGTGCCGATGCCGACCGTCGCGCCGTCCTTCACGTAGAGGACGGAGTTGGACGTGACTCCCGCCTCGACGAGCCAGCCGAACACGAGGTCCTCGTATTCCTTCGCCGTCGGGAGGCGCTTGATCTTGTGCTCCTCGAACGTCACCTCGCCCGTCGCCTTGTTAGTGATCTTGCGGTTGCAGTAGGCGGGCATGAAGTCCTCGGGCTTGCGGGCGTTAGCGCTGAACGAGGTCTGCGCGACGATGCCGCCGTCGATCAGGGACTTGAAGTCGACGACGTGCTTGGCGACGAAGTCGGTGAGGCGCGACATGTTGCGGATGCGGAAGACGCGGAGGTTCTTCTTTGTCGCGAAGAGATCCATGACGCCAGGCGCGAAGTCGGGCGCGACGACGACCTCGGCGTAGTTCTCGACGATGAGCTTCGCCGTCTCCATGTCGCAGTCGCGGTTGAGCGCTATCGCGCCGCCGAACGCGGCGAGGCGGTCCGCCTTGTTCGCGCGGAAGTACGCCTCGGCGAGGGTGGAGCCCGTCGCGACGCCGCACGGGTTGTTGTGCTTGACGATGACGGCGCAGGGCTTGTCCATCAAATAGCGGAGGATGTTGAGCGCGTTGTCGGTGTCCGTCACATTCGTCTTGCCCGGGTGCTTGCCGGACTGGAGGAGCTCGGGGACGGACGCGAGGTACTGGCCCGCCTGGAGCATCTCGACGTCGCCGAGGACGAGGTTGCCGTTGACGAGGCGGTAGAGCGCGGCCTCCTGTCCGGGGTTCTCGCCGTAGCGAAGCCCCTTCTCCTCGCCGCCGATGTTCCATGTCACCTTCTCGTACTGGAACGTCTGGCGCTTGCCGCCGTCGATGAACGAAATCTCCATCTGCGGCGCGAAGTGGTCCGCCTCGATGGTCTTGTATGCTTCCTTGAGGTCTTTCATGTCTCGAAACTCTCCTTAATGGCTGGATATTGTAGTAAACTGGCTGGATATTGCAGCAAACGGAGGACCGTCAGTCGGCGACGGGCGCAGCCGGTGCCGCGGCCCTGCGCTTGCGCACCATGGCGACGACCGCGACGACTATACCGACCGCGGCGGCGATCAGCAGCGCGGCGAGGAGCGGACGGTAGAACAGCCACGCGACCGCGATCGTGACGAGCGCGCAGGGCGCGGCGATCAGGAACGCGACGGCGCCGATGCCGAAGCCGACGATCTTCCCGATGAACGGAACCACGTCGGACAGGACCTGGAGCGGCCCGAACACCATCCTGACGCCGATCAGCATAAGGAAGAACCCGATGAACCTCAGGAACCAGGTTATGATCGTGTTGCCGCGCTCGGCGGCGGCGAAGACACCGGCCGCGTCGACAGCCCCCTCCATCACGTGGGAGATCGTGCTGCCGGTCTTGGCGGTGTAGGCCATGAACGAGTCGCCGTTCTGCGCGGCGACGACCGTCACCGTGTGCGGCCTCACGACGGAGAACGTAACGCGGACGTCGCCGACCTTCGGGTCGGGAACCGTGCCCGTGATCTCGAAGAACTCGTTGGTGGCGACCGGCTTGTACATTGTCTTGAGGTGCGACGCCCCGCCGATGCGCGAAATCTGCGAATCGGTGAGCCGACGGGCGCCGAGCGTCACGTTCTTCGCCTGCTGAGCCGCGTCGCCGAGGGCGATCTGCGCGGGCGGGTTGATGTGGCCGCCCTCCTTGAACCCGTCGGAGCTGACCGGACGGTCGCACCACTCCTTGGAGTAGCTGTAGGTCGTCTTCCGTTCGATCTTGCCGCCGAGCTTCTTAACGTCCTCTACGGTCTTCTCCTCGACCCACTGGAACATCTCGGTCTTCTTCTCGAGCTTGATCGCCGTCTCGGCGACGCCGTATGCATCGTCCTTGAGGACGTCCTTCGTCGCAGCCTCGCCTATGACATGGACGAGCTTGCCGTTCTGGGACGGGTCGACCGCGCCGGGCTGCGCCTCGACGACGCTCGCCGCGCCCTCGTCGTTCGTCTTTGTCGCCTTGACGGCGCGGCCCTCGTTCCAGAACAGGACCGGGAATCCGACGGTGAACAGTATGATGCCTGTGAGAATGCCCTTGAAGGACGCGCCGAGGCGCGAACCCCATCCGATTGTGGTCGTTTCGGTAACTGCCATTTTTTAGATATTTTTGTTTGTTTACTAAAACAATCAGCCCCGCCGACTGGCGGGGCTGGCTTGACGCCGGGTTGCGCTTACTTGGCCGGGAACACGCCCATGCCCTTCTTTGCGCCTGCGAGCGGGGTCGTATAGGAGACCTTCTCCTTGACCTCGGTGACGGTGACGGTGCCGAGCTTCTTCATATCGCTGTCGAGAGTCTCGCCCGTGTCCTCGTCGACGACTTCCTCGACCTCGCCGACGTCGAACTTCATGCCGACCGTGACGCCCTCGCGCGAGCCGCGGTTGACGACGAGCTTGTCCTCCTTGGCGAGAGCGACGGAGCCCTCCCACGGGATGGAGCCGAGCTGGGCGATGATGTACTCCATCGCCTGGTTGATGGCGTCGGTCGTGGCCTTGCCCATGTTGTCCTTCTCGAAGCCGCCGAGGTCGCCGGTCAGCCCGCCGAGCTTGGAGCCGTGGTAGCCGAGGCGGAGGCCCTTCTTGCCGCTCTTGCCGACGACGCTCTTGGAGCCCTTGACCTGGCCGGTCGTGGAGTCGACAAGGTAGATCGTGACGTTGATCTCGGCGCCGCCCGCATCGCCGCCGATGCTGATGCCCTTGAGGTTGAAGCCGCCGCCGGCGCCCTTCGTCTCCTGGACATGGGTGATGGCGCCCTTCACGAGCAGCTGGGCGGGCGACATGCGGCCCATCTTCGGGGCCTTCTTGCCGCCGGCGACGCGGCCGGTTGCGGCGAGATCCTGCTCGGCCATCGCGGCGCCGCGCATGTCGGCCTCGCCGAGGACGATGAAGCGCCCGCTCTGGACGAGCTGGTCGGTGAGAATCGTGCCCCAGGCGTCGCCGAGGTTCCAGCGGCCGGTCCAGTTCGCCTTGTTCTCGAACTTGTTGACCATTATGGTGTAGCGGAGGTTCCCTCCCGCGGCGGGGGTGGCCGCAGCGGGCGCTGGCTCCTCGGCCTTGCTCTCGCCGATGCCGAAAAGTGCGAATGCAGACTGCGCGGCGAGCGCCAGAATGCCGACAAATGCGATCTTTTTCACTGATTTGCTCCTAACTTTTTGAGATGGTCCGCCTTGTGCGGTCGACTGGAAGAAATAATAGCCGATTTGACGCACAAAAGCAATAGCGAATTTGATATAATTTCAGTCCTATGGAGAAGAAGTCCGCAAACCCTTTGAGATCGTGGCTCGTGATCGCGCTGATCGTGCTCGCGTTCCTGTCGCTGTACAGGCTGAACCCGAACGAGGCCAAGGTCGCCGAGCTCACCCGCATCGAGTTCTTCAAGGCGCTAGACGAAGGCAGGATCGTCGAGCCGGTGATCCGTTTCCTTGACCGCGACGAGCTCACGACCTTCCTCACCGGCGAGATGAGGGCGGAGCAGCCCGGCGAGGACGGCGGCGAGGCACGCGCCAGGTACCGCGTCCCGCTCATCCCCGGCGAGAACGAGAAGATCATGGAGGACCTCTTCGCGAGGAACGTGAAGGTCCTTGTGAAGGAGAAGAAGAACCCCATCTCGCCGTTCGTCGTGCAGACGCTCTTCTTCGTCGGGATGCTCGCCCTCATGTACTGGCTCTTCGCGCGCAGGGTCGGCGGCGGCGACGGCGTCTTCGGCGTCGGCAAGTCGCGCGCCCGGCTCGTGAACGGGAACAACGACGGCAAGCGCAAGGTGACGTTCGCGGACGTCGCGGGCATCGACGAGGCGAAGGAGGAGGTGCAGGAGGTCGTCGAGTTCCTGAAGCATCCGGACGACTTCCGGAAGCTCGGCGGCAAGATCCCGAAGGGCGTGCTGCTAGTCGGACCGCCCGGCACGGGCAAGACACTCCTCGCAAAGGCGATCGCGGGCGAGGCGGAGGTACCGTTCTTCGCGATATCGGGAAGCGACTTCGAGGAGATGTTCGTGGGCGTGGGCGCGAGCCGCATGCGCGACATGTTCGCCGAGGCGAAGAAGAAGGCGCCGTGCATCGTCTTCATCGACGAGATCGACTCGATCGGACAGAAGCGCAACACGGCGGCGCTCCCCGGCGGACGCTACAACGAGCAGACGCTCAACACGATGCTAGTCGAGATGGACGGCTTCGCCGACAACGAGGGCGTGATCGTGATCGCGGCGACCAACCGGCCCGACACGCTGGACGCCGCGCTCCTGAGGCCCGGCCGCTTCGACCGCCAGGTGCACGTGGAGCTCCCGACCCTCAAGGGCCGCGAGCAGATACTCGCCCTTCACGGGAAGAGGATCAAGTTCGGCCCGGACGCGGACCTCGGGCGCGTCGCGCGCGGGACGCCGGGCTTCTCGGGGGCAGACCTCGCGAACCTCCTCAACGAGGCGGCCCTGATGGCGACGCGCAAGAAGCTGGACGGCGTTGACATGAAGACGCTCGAGGAGGCGCGCGACAAGGTGCTGTGGGGCCGCGAGAGGAAGAGCGCCGGATACTCGCAGAAGGACCGCGAGATCACGGCATGGCACGAGGCGGGCCACGCGATACTCCAGCTTCTCTCGAAGAACGCGGACCCTCTCCACAAGGTGACGATCATCCCTCGCGGCCGCGCGCTCGGCGTGACGATGTCGCTCCCCGAACGCGACGTCCTCAACCGCTCGCGCAGCTACTTCCTCGACGAGCTCGTCATCTGCTGCGGCGGACGCATCGCCGAGAAGATGTTCACGGGCGACATATCCACCGGCGCGGCGCAGGACATCCGCCAGGCGACGGAGATCGCGCGCCAGATGGTGTGCGTGTACGGCATGTGCGACAGGTTCGGCTTCCAGTCGTTCGTGGAGCCGACGCAGTTCTCCGCGGCGGAACTGCCGCCGGCGATGAGCGACGAGACGGCGCGCGCCGTCGACGCGGAGGTCTCGCGGCTCGTCGGCGAGGCGTACGCGAAGGCCGAGCGGCTGATCGCCGAGAACCGCGGCCGCGTCGAGCTTCTCGCGAAGACGCTGCTTGAGCGCGAGACGATCGACGGCCGCGAGGTCGAGTCGCTCGTGTTTCCCGAGAAGACGGACGCCGGGAAGCCCGGGGTCGGGGAGGGGAGCCCGGCACAATGATCTCGGTATCGGCCATAATCCAGATCGCGATCCTGTACTTCGTCATCTACGCGGTGCTGAAGGGGGCGAAGGGCTCGAGATTCGGGCAGTCGCTGACGGGCGTCGGCATCCTCGCCGTACTTCTCGTCGCGTTCGCCTACTTCGTCCACTTCGACGTCCTCACGACCATCGTCAAGTTCCTCCTCCTCTACTTCGCCGTCTCGACGGTCGTCATATTCCAGCCGGAGATCCGCCGCATGCTGTCCGCCGTCGGCGCCTTCGGCTACTTCGAGCGTCCGAAGCACAACGCCGACGGCTCGGCGACCCCCGAACTCGTGGCGGAGTCGGTCGTCGAGATGTCGCGCGGCAGGATGGGCGCGCTCATCGCGTTCGAGCGCGGCATATCGCTCCGCAGCTACGAGGATTCCGGCGTCGCGATGGACTCGCGGTTCTCCCGCGAGCTGGTGCGCACGATCTTCACGCCGCCCCTTCCGCTGCACGACGGCGGGATGATCATCCGCGACGGGCGCATCGCCGCGGCGCACTGCGTCTTCCCCGTTTCGAACAACCCGGACCTCGTGACGAGCGGAATGCGCCACCGCGCAGCGGTCGGGCTCTCCGAGGAGACGGACGCGCTGGTCGTCGTCGTGTCGGAGGAGACGGGGTCCGTCTCGGTCGCGCACAACGGAAGGCTCAAGCCCGTCGGCCGCGAGGGCGAGGACCTGCACGCCGCCGTGCTGCGCTGGATATCCAGGGCGATGCCGCAGGACGCAAGGCGGCGCGGACTCTTCGCGATCGCCGTCGAGCCGATCCAGAACCTCTTGTCCAGATTCACGAAGGGGGACGCAAAATGAAGCCCGAAAAGCCGAGAGGCGGATTCCTGCGCAGATTCGCGTCGGCGTTCACGCGCGACTGGTGGCTCAAGCTCGTCGCCCTCGCGCTCGCGACACTGATATACCACATGCTCAAGCCGGAGAACGGCAGCATCTTCAAGAGGCTCAACGCCGGCGAGCAGACCCAGAACCAGACCCAGAAGCGATGAACGAAACGGATTTCAGCAACGACGCAACGGCCGCGGAGCCGACGGGACGCGAGAGGCACGTCTTCGGATGGATGCTCTTCCCGCTCTCGCTTTTCCCCTTCGTGGCCCTCATGACCTACGACTGGCGCGCAGTGCCGGCGCTCCGCACCCCGCCGGAGCCGAGCAGCAACTGGATCGGCGCGGTCGGCGACGGCTTCGCCTACTACGGATACCAGCTCTTCGGCCTCGCGATATGGGTGGTGCCCGCCATCTGCGTGGTGGGAGGGCTGTGCCTCGTCCTCGGCCGCCGCATGCGCCCCGGACGGCGCGAGCTGTGGTCCTCCCTGTTCCTGCTCTGCGCCGCGTGCCTGATGCAGGTCGCCCAGCGCCACGCGCCCGGGATAGCCGCGCTTCTCGCCGGGCTCAACCTCGCCAACGCGGGCGGCGCGCTCGGCTATCTCCTCATGACGCGGCTTCTGTCGCCGCTCCTGTCCGACTTCGGCGCGTCGGTCCTCGTGATAATGCTTATGCTCGTCTCGCTCGTCGCCGGGATAGGCCTGCGCAACCTGTGCGGCTTCTTCGCCGCGATCGGGCGCTGGGCGATGGCGAAGCAGGAGAGGGACGCGGAACAGACGGGCGCACAGGAAGCGGACTACGGCGCGCCCGCACTGGATCCGGCCGAAGACCGCCGCAGGGAGGAGGCCCTCGCCAGGGAGGAGGAGCGGCGCAGGCGCGACGCCGAGAAGGCAGCCGCGAAAGCCGCGAAGATCGCCGCGAAGG
>JAFRJH010000005.1 GCA_017432385.1 Kiritimatiellia bacterium | reverse complement strand
GGGGCGCCCTGCGCGGGGCTGGCGCGACGGCGTCGGCGCCGCCGTGAAGATCGTCGTCGGGCTTGTCGTCCTCGTCGGGTCCTCGCACTGCCTCGTATGGGGGGCCGTCGACTTTGCCAAGCTCGTCGGCGCGAGCGACCTCGTGATCGGGCTTACGATCGTCGCGATCGGGACTTCCCTCCCCGAGCTTGCGAGCGCCGTCGCGTCCGCCCGCCGCGGCGAGCACGAGTTCGTGCTCGGCAACGTGATAGGGTCGAACATGTTCAACATGCTGGCGGTCGTCGGCCTCGCGACGGTCATCTCGCCCGCGGACGGCTTCTCGCCGTACATCCTGAGGCGCGACCTGCCGTTCATGGCGGCGCTGTCGCTGTCGATACTCGTCTTCGGAAGTAACTGGAGGCGGCGCGGCGAGAACGGCGCGATAGGGCGCCGGCAGGCGGCGGCCTGGCTTCTTTCCTTTGCCGTGTACACGGCGATCATGCTTTACCAGGAGCTGGCGAAATGAGCAAGGTTATAGCGATAGACGGCCCGAGCGGGGCCGGGAAGAGCAGCGTTTCGAGGATCGTCGGCGAGAGGCTCGGCTTCCTGCACGTGGATTCCGGCGCGCTGTACCGCATAATGACGTGGCAGTGCCTCGAGAACGGCGTCGACACGTCCGATCCGTCGGCGGTCGCCGCGTTCGCGCCGAAGGTCGAGATCGAGTGCCGTCCGGAGTGCGGACGCATCGAGTACTATGTCGGCGGCGAGAGGCCCGGGAACCGGATACGCACCCCGGAGATAAACGCCCACGCGTCGCACGTGGCTTCCGTGAAGGAGGTACGCGACATCATAACCGCGACGCTGCGCGGGATGACGCGCCACGGCGACCTCGTTGTCGAGGGGCGCGACATAACGACGGCGGTGTTCCCCGACTCCCCGGCGAGGTTCTACCTCACCGCGTCCGCCGAGGCGCGCGCGGCGCGGCGCCAGAAGGAGGAGGTCGAGAAGGGCATCGCCAACCAGGGCGCCGAGGCGGTGAAGGCCTCGCTTCTCGCGCGCGACCGCATCGACTCCAGCCGCAGGTACGCGCCCCTCAGGAAGGCGGACGGCGCGGTCGAGATCGACTCGAGCGACCTCACGCTCGAGCAGGTCGTGGACGCCGTGGTGAAATCCCTCCCCGAAGGCTGGTGAAGCTGTCCGTGAAGATATGCCTTGCGGTGATCGCGCTCTACGCGTGCGCCGCGGTGTTCGGCGAGGTCCAGTACCGCGCGGCGCGGATCCGCGACACGACGCCCGCCTACAGCGTCGTCAACACGGCGGAGCGGTACCTGCCGCCGTCGGCGGAGCACTGGCTTGGCACCGACAACCTCGGGCGGAGCGTCGCGCTGAGGCTCGTCCAGGGCACTCGCATCGCGTTCGTCGTGGGCATCGTGACAAGCGCCGTCGCGATCGCGCTGGGCGTGGCGCTCGGCCTCTTCGGCGGATATCTCGGCGGCTGGGTCGATTCCCTCGTCGTCTGGCTCTGCGCGACCGTCGCGTCGATGCCGGGGCTGCTCTTCATCCTCGCGATCTCGCTCGTGTTCGGGAAGGGGATGCCCGGCGTCATCGTCGGAATAGGGCTGACGACCTGGGTGGGGGTCTGCCGCACGGTCCGCGCGGAGGTGATGAAGCACCGCGACCGCGCCTACGTGCAGGCCGCGAAGACGCTCGGGTACTCTCCGCTCAGGATAATGTTCCGCCACATACTTCCGAACGTCGCGCACATCATCCTCATACAGTTCTCGATACGCTTCCCGTCCGCCGTCTCCACGGAGGTCTTCATCTCCTTCCTCGGGATAGGCGTCCAGGGCGAGCCGAGCTGGGGGATAATGATCAACAACGCCCGTCTCAGGCTCTGGCAGGGCGTGTGGTGGGAGATGGCGTTCACGACGCTCGCCATATTCGGGCTCGTCCTCTCGTTCAACCACCTCGCGGACTGGCTGCGCGACCGGCTCGACCCCGCCCTCAGGTCCGCGCGGTGAGCGCCGCGCCTCGCACGGGGCGCGCGGTTGACCTGCGGCGCGGCGGTTTGGTAAAATGAGCCGCAAAGCGGGGTGGCCCGACCGGCCGAAGGAACTCCGCGCAACGAAACCATGACTGCCCCTGCACTGCTCTGCACCGTCTTCGCCGCGGCCGCCGCCGACCCGTTCGTGAGGTTTGCGGACATCCCGGCCTCCGAACGCCTTCCGCGCGCCGCATCGCTGTCCGTCGCGCCGGACGGGACCTTCCTCGTCGACGGCCGCCCGCGGTACCTGACCGCGACTATCTTCTACAGCGGCCAGGAGGAGCGGTTCATCCACACCTCCGGCTATCCGGACTGCCTGAAGTGGCTTTACGAGGAAGTCCCCGGATACGAGGGGATGCAGCGCGTCGGAATCGACGCCATCGGCTTCGAGGGCGGGCGCGAGTGGATGAAGCTCGTCTCGCCGACGGCCGCGCCGGAATGGATGATGTCGGGGCTCCTGCCCTCGGAGCGGTGCTTCCCCGGGGTCTGCGCCGGGCAGCTCCCGCCCTATGTCGACCTCACCCCCGCGCCGTGGGGGCACGGCGGGATCAAGGCGAAGGACAACCCGCAGCTTCCCGCCGAGGCGTGGACCGCCGGCGACAACCACTGGGTGCCGTATTCCATCCACCATCCGGACGGCCGCGCGATCTGGCTCAAGATGTGGCGCGACACGGCGGAGCGCTATTCGAAGCTGCCGGTGAAGCCGTGGTGCTACGAGCTGATGAACGAGCCGTCCGTCTTCGACGACGGCCCGTACGCGAAGGGCGCGTTCGCGAAGACGGGCCGGCGCGGCCATCCAGTCGAGTTCCTCAAGTTCACGGACGAGGCGTTCGCGTCGCTGGTGTCGGAGGGCGTGGCGGCCGTGCACAAGGCCCAGCCCGGGGCGCGCGTGACGCTGCAGCCCGTGCTCGCCGCCGCGAAGGGCGTCGACCTCTACCGGCTTTCGCGCGTCCTCGACGTCGTCTGCACGCCGACGGGCGGCGGCGGGATCCCCGTCGCGCACATGATGCGCGCGCTGGCGGACGGCAAGCCGATCGTGGACGGCGAGACTGACATCGGGAAGACGGAGTCGCAGGCCCGCCACGCGCTGCTGACGCAGTTCGCGCGCGG
>JAFRJH010000065.1 GCA_017432385.1 Kiritimatiellia bacterium | reverse complement strand
CTTCAGAAGGCCGGGCACGTCGCTCACGAGCGCGAACTTCCTGACCCTGAGCTCCTTGGCTAGCGCTGCGGCCGCGAAGTCGGCGTTGATGTTGTAGAGATGGCCGTCGTCCGCCCCCGTGCCGAGCGGCGTGACGACGGGGATGATCCCCGCGTCGAGCATCTCGACGACCGCCCGCGCGTCCACGCCGACGACCTCGCCCACGTATCCGCGGTCCGGCTCGGTGATCCGCCTCGCGGAAAAGAGCCAGTTGCCGTGCAGGGGGCGCGCGTTGGAGCCGCGCGCCTGGAGCCTGCGGACGAGGTCGGGGTTCACGACGTTGTTGAGCGTGCGGCGGACGATTTCCATCGTCGTCTCGTCGGTGACGCGCTGCCCGTCGACGAACTTCGGCTCGTGCCCGCTCTCCTTGATCGCCCTGGAGATGGCCTTGCCGCCGCCGTGGACTATCACGACCTTGATCCCGACCGCGCGCATGAACGACACGTCGTCCATGAGGGAGTCGAGGTTCTGCTCGACCTCCATAACCGACCCGCCGAGCTTCACCAGCACGACGGACCCGCGGAAGTCCTGGATGTACGGCAGCGCCTCGGTAAGGACCGCGGCTTTTGCCATCGCTGTGTCTATTCTACCCATGAAGTTGATAGTATATCAAAATAGACACGCCAGCACAACGCCCGTTGGCCCCGCTGGCGCATCAGGCCCGGATACGCTTCACAAGCGCGGCGGCGTCGGAGGCGAGCTTCTCGATCGTCGCCCAGTCGCCGGACGCGATCGCGTCCTTCGGGGCGATCCAGGTCCCTCCGCAGCAGACGATCTCCGGCACCGCGAGGTAGTCGCCGACGTTGGAGAGCTTCACGCCGCCCGTTGGCATGAACTTGACGCCCGTCCAGCGGAACGCGCCGAGAAGGTCCTTTATGTACTTGACGCCGCCCGCGGACTCCGCCGGGAAGAACTTCACCATCCTGCAGCCGAGGGCAAGCGCCTGGCTGAGCTCGCTCGCCGTCGCGACGCCGGGGCAGAACGGCATGCCCATCTCGTTCGCCGCGGAGACGATGGCGGGGTCGAATCCGGGGGCGACGCACGCCTCGGCTCCGGCGGCCTTCGCCGCCTTGAGCTGATCGAGCCTGAGCACGGTGCCCGCGATCAGGACCGCGCCGGGTACCTCCGCCTTGATCTTCGCGATCGCCTCGGCCGCGCAGGCCGTGCGGAAGGTGACCTCGAGGACGGGGAGACCGCCCTTCACCAGGGCGCCCGCAAGCGGGACGGCCTTCGCGATGTCCTCGATGACTATGACGGGGATGACTCCCGCGTCGCCCAATGTCTTGATCATGTCCATGGCAGTTTTAAGTTGAGAGTTGAGAGTTATGAGTTGATTGTTACCGGCCACCCGTTACCTGTCGAGGCGCGCCGACCCGCCGCCGACCATCTTCTCTACGTCGGCCTTGGTCGCCATCGACGTGTCGCCCGGCGTCGTCATCGCGAGCGCACCGTGCGCCGCGCCGTAGTTGACCGCCTTCTCCGCGTCGTCAAACGCCATGAAGCCGTAGACGAGGCCGGAGGCGAACGAATCGCCGCCGCCGACGCGGTCGTAGATCTCGAGCCCCGGGCGCTGGATGGACTGGTGGAGCTCGCCCTTGTACCAGCAGATCGCGGACCAGTCGTTGACCGTCGCCGACTTCACCGAGCGGAGCGTCGTCGCGACCGCCTTGAAGTTCGGGTAGATGGAGACCGCCTTCTCGATCATCTTGCGGAAACCCTCGACAGGCAGCGTCGTCAGGTTCTTGTCCACGCCCTCGACCTCGATGCCAAGCGCGGCGGTGAAGTCCTCCTCGTTGCCGATCATGACGTCGACGTACTTCGCGATCTCCTTGTTGACCTCCTGCGCCTTGGCCTGACCGCCAATGGATTTCCAGAGGCTTGCGCGGTAGTTGAGGTCGTAGCTCGTGACGGTGCCGTGCCTCTTCGCGGCCTTGAGCGCCTCGATCGCGACGTCGGCAGTGGTCTCGGAGAGCGCGGCGAATATGCCGCCGGTGTGGAACCAGCGGACTCCCTCCCCGCCGAAGAGCCCGTCCCAGTCGATGTCTCCGGGCTTGAGCTGCGAGACGGCCGTGAGCCCGCGGTCGGCGCACGAGCGCGCGCCGCGGCAGCCGAAGCCGCGCTCGACGAAGTTGAGTCCGTTGCGGACCGTACGCCCGATGCCGTCGTAGGGGACCCACTTGACGTGGCTCGTGTCGACGCCGCCCTGAAGCATGAAGTCCTCGACGAGACGCCCGACGGGGTTGTCCGCGAACGCCGTCACCGCCGTCGTCTTCATCCCGAAGCAGCGCCTGAGGCCGCGCACGACGTTGTACTCGCCGCCGCCCTCCCAGACCTTGAACTCGCGCGCGGTGTGGATGCGCCCGTCGCCCGGATCCAGCCTGAGCATGATCTCGCCAAGGGACGCCGCGTCCCATTTCGCCGCCCCGGGCGCCTTCACGTTCAAACCATCTGCCATGTCCAGTTCCTCCTTGTATACGGTATGTCCGCCTCGTTCCGGCGGTTTTCGTAGTATATCATATTTCGCCGGGGACGCCTCAGAGCGCCTTCTTGAAGCGCTCGATCGCCTCCAGCACGTTTTCGCGGGAATTGAACGACGAGATGCGGATGTAGCCCTCGCCGGCGCGGCCGAAGCCGGCCCCGGGCGTGGTGACGATGTTCGCCTCCTTGAGCAGGCGGTCGAAGAAAGCCCAGCTGTCGCCCTTCACGTCCACCCAGAGGTACGGCGAGTCGCCTCCGCCGGTCACGCCGTAGCCCAGAGACTGGAGCGCTTCCTTCATGAGCCGTCCGTTCTCGAGGTAGAAGTCGATCGTCGCCTTCGTCTCGCGCTGGCCTTCCGGCGTGTAGATCGCCTCGGCGCCGCGCTGGGTTATGTAGCTCGCGCCGTTGAACTTCGTCGTCTGGCGCCGCGTCCACATCGGCCTGAGCTCGACCGGCGTGCCGTCGTCGGCGTATGCGACGAGCCCCTTCGGGACGACGGTGTAGCCGCAGCGGACACCCGTGAAGCCCGCCGTCTTGGAATAGCTGCGGAACTCTATCGCGCACGTCCGCGCGCCCCTGCACTCGTAGATCGAGTGGGGGATTCCGGGCGTCCTGATGAACGCCTCGTACGCTGCGTCGAAGAGAATCAGCGCCTTGCGTCCGTTCGCCCAGTCGACCCACTTCTGGAGCTGTTCAAGCGTCGCAACGGCGCCCGTCGGGTTGTTCGGGTAGCAGAGATACACGACGTCTGCGTCGCCGGTCGCCTCGGGACCGGGGACGAATCCGTTCGACGCGTCGCACGTCAGGTACGTGAGCCCCGCGTAGCGTCCGCCGTCGTTCGCGCCCGTGCGGCCCGCCATGACGTTGGTGTCGACGTAGACCGGATAGACGGGGTCCCCGACCGCGATCTTGACATCGCCGCCGAACAGCTCCTGTATGTTGCCGCAGTCGCACTTCGCCCCGTCGGAGACGAATATCTCGTCCGCCGCGATGTCCACGCCGCGGTCCTGGAAGTCAATCTTCGCAGCCTTCTCGCGCAGGAAGGCGTAGCCCTGCTCGGGTCCGTATCCGTGGAAGTTCGTGCGCCCGGCCTCGTCGTCGACCGCCCTGTGCATCGCCGCGACGACGGACGGCGCGAGGGGCTCGGTGACGTCGCCTATGCCGAGGCGGATGACCTTCGCCGACGGATTGGCGGCCTGGTGTGCGGAAACGCGGTGGGCGATCTCCGTGAAGAGGTAGCTCGCCTGTATCTTCGAGTAGTTTTCGTTTACGTGCAGCATTTTGTCATTTCTCCTGAATCTTCGGCAGGAAGCCGTCCACGGCCGCCAGCGATATGAAAAAGAGCGAAAGGACCGCGGGGCTCCTGAGCGGACAGTCCCCGAACGCGTGGACGACCGTCGCCACCGCGGCGGCGTATATGCAGAAGGCGGGCGCCGGAAGAACGAAGATGGACACAGGCTTCGGCGGCTGCTCCTTCGGGGGCGTGAACCGGACAGTCGTGAGGAGCGCCCTCCAGACGCGGACGACCGGCGAAATCAGCAGGACGACCATCGCAACGAGGCACCCGAAGCCGACGAGCCCGTGCTCCGCGAGGAACTGCAGGTGGTCGTTGTGGACGTTGGTGCCGCCGACCGACTGGAGCTCCCTGAGCTCCTTCTCCGTCATCTTCGGAATGGAGAAGTGCTTGTAGCCCCATCCTCCGCACCCGAACAGCAGGTTGTCCTTCCACACCTCGGTCGCGACGCGGACATGGTACTGGCCCTTGCCGGTGACGCGGTCCAGGACGGCAGTGGTGTTGATGCTGTCGACCTCCTTCTGCATGTCCTCGGGCATGAACACAACGGTGCAGAGGGCGATGCCGAGAAGCGCGAGCAGGCTGAAGGCGCTCGCCTTCACGCGCCTGGCCCTCTCGAGGCGCACGAAGGCGCACATGAAGGTGTGCATGAAGAAGACCATCGCCAGGATCGAGACGAGCATGATGGACGCGCGGGAGAGCGTGGTGAGCGCCGAGAAGAAGAACATCACCGCAGGGACGAGCATGAAGTGCCTGCGCCAGAACCTCGTGTGGCGGTTCGCCCCGTCGTCCTTCACGTGCCTGCCGTGTCCGCGGTTCTTCTCCTCGGTGCGCGCCACCTCGCATTTCCACCGCCAGAGGCCCACCGCGAGCGCGAAGAGCGTAGTGAAGTAGTCGCCGCCCATGTTCGGGTATCCGAAGGTCGAGAAGAAGTATGTCGGACGCCCCTCCGCCGATATCCAGAACGGGGCCTCCGCGCCCGTCACCTGCTGCACGAAGCCGAGGGCCGCGAGTGCGACGCCATTCCAGACGATGAGCTCCAGCACCATCCTCTTCCCGCGCTTGAGCAGCGAGTGCCTGACCGCCAGCATGGCGGTGAGCGACGGCACGAACCACATCACGACGTTCAGGTGCTCGAGCCTGTTCACGCAGTACGGCGCGAAAGGGATCATCGGCCTCGGGTCCGCCCCGTCGATCGCGATCGCGGCATAGTCGCAGATCGGGCAGAGGCCCGTGTTCACGAACGGAACCATCAGCAGGCCCACGAACCCGACGACGACCCAGAAGAGGGGGTCCGACTTCAGCTCCTCCCAGACGCGGGAGCGCGCCTCGTAGGTCGTCTCGCCCATGTGCCGCTGCGGAAAGCAGAGCATCAGCTCCACGAGCGCGACCCAGAGCCAGGGCATGACGGGCGTGAGCATGTCGCCCATCGACCCGCCGAAGAGCCATGCGAACACGCATGAGACGATCGCCACCTGCACCGCGACAACGTTATCGTAGAGAAACCACATGCTCGACCACCTTCTTTACGGCGTCCTCCTCGGACGTCTTTTCCACAAACCTGCCCTTGACGAACAGCAGAAACTCGCCGTCGCCGCCGCAGAGCGCGACGTCCGCGTCCTTCGCCTCGCCGGGGCCGTTCACGGCGCAGCCCATGACCGCGACCTTCGGCAGCTTCATGCCGTCCTTCGCCAGCGTCTCAAGCGCGATCTCGACCTGCGAGGCGACGTGCATGAGATCAACCTTCGTGCGCCCGCACGTAGGGCACGATGTGATCGCGGGGCCAGGTTCCCTGAATCCGAGGGCGCGCAGGATCTCCATGCCGACCCTGACCTCCTTCTCGGGCTTCGCGGTGAGGGATACGCGTATCGTGTCGCCGATGCCCTCCGAAAGCAGGATGCCGAGCGCGACGGAGTTCCTCACCGCGCCGGGTATGAGCGTGCCGGCCTCGGTGACCCCCACGTGGAGCGGGCAGTCCGTCCGCTCCGCGAGAAGCCTGTACGTCGCCAGCGTCTCGGGGACGTTCGACGCCTTCGCGGATATCGCGACGTCCCTGAACCCCTCGTCCTCCAGAAGCTTCAGGTGTCCGAGCGCGGACCGTACGAGCGCCTCCGGGACGCCGATCCGCCCCGCGTCGACCTCGCCGCGGAGGCTCCTTTCGAGGGACCCCAGGTTGACGCCGACCCTTATCGGCACCTTCCTCTCCCTCGCCGCCCGCGCCACGGCCTGCACGCGGTCCCGCGAACCGATGTTCCCGGGATTGATCCTGAGGGCGTCCGTCCCGGCCTCGATCGCGGCGAGGGCGCAGCGGTAGTCGAAGTGTATGTCGGCGACGACGGGAATCGGCGAGCCGCGCCTCACCTCGCCGAGGACCTTCGCGGACTCGACGTCCGGGACGGTCATCCGGAAGACGTCGCAGCCGACCTCCGCGCAGGCGTGAAGCTGCGCGGACAGCGCCCCGGCGTCGTGCGGATCGACGTTCGCCATCGTCTGCACGCTCACAGGAGCCCCGCCTCCTATCTGCAGGCTACCGAGCCTCAGCGCCCTCGTCTGCGTTCTCAAGTGCATGGTCAAGCATGATGAAGTTTATCGACTCCGCGTTACGCCGGTGGAGGCCTACGCCGCGCCCGACGTCGCGGTACACGAGGAACGCCATCGCCGCGAGGATGGCGTACATGAAGCCCATCGACACGGCTCCCACGATCCTGTCGGGGACACGGCGGCGGAAGACGAGTGCGATCAGCGCAAACATGATCAGCCCTCCGTCCAGCACGGGTATCGGCAGCAGGTTCAGGATCGCAAGGTTGACGTTGAGGAACCTGAGGAATCCGAGTCCGCTCCAGAAGTCGTGCCTGACCGACGTGTAGATGCCCATGGCGATCATGACGGGGCCGCCCAGCGCCTTGCCCGTCGCCTTCGCCTGCTTCGGCGTGACGAGCGCCTTGAGAAGCCTGAAGATGCTTCCCGCGTCAGACGCGAGCTGCCCGGCGACGCTGCGCCTGGACATCCACGCCGCGCAGTCGATCGGAGCGAGCCCGATGCCGAAGGCGCGGGAGACGCATCGCCGGCGCAGCGGGGTCTCGACTGTCTTGGTCTCGCCGCCGCGCCGGACCGTCACCGAGACCACGTTCGTGGCGGTCCCCGCGTTGTGGATCGCCACCTCCGCCTGGCGCCAGGTCGACACCGACGTCCCGCCGACCTTCACGATCTCGTCGCCGGACATGAACCCCGCCTTTTCCGCCTCGGATCCGCCCTTCACCACATACAGCCTGGCCGGCGCCTCGGCGTCCATCGCGAGCTGCAGGTAGTAGCGGCGGGTCTCGGCGTTGAACTCCGGCGCGACCCTGAGCTTCACGATCTCCCCGTCCCGCTCGACCACGAGATCGCTCTCCGCGCCCCCTGTCGCCTGGACGGCTTCGCGCATCCCGTCCCAGTCTGCGACATCCCTGCCGCCCAGCGAGACGACGCGGTCGCCGTCCTTGACGCCCGCGCGCGCGGCAACCGTGCCGGGACCTACGAGCGACACGACCGCCGGGGCGCCGAACGGCCCGCACACCTGGTACGCGAAGCGTCCGCGCGGCTTTATGCGGACGGTCAGGTTGGTGCCGCCGCGCTCCAGGACGAGGTCGCTCTCCTCCCCTTTGCCGAGTGCCTTGGAGTCAAGGACGTCCGACCACACCGAGACCGGCTCCCCGTTCACGGCGACGATGCGGTCAAGCGGCTTCACTCCCGCCTCGTCCGCCGCGCCGCCCTTCTCGACTTCGCCTATCTCGGTCGTAAGCGCCGCCGACGCGCCGATGCCCCACGAGTCGAGGTGGCGGTTCTTCTGCGGCGTCACGGTGAACGTCATCTCCTCGCCGCCCCTGAGCGCCTTGACCTCCACGGGCCTGCCGTCCGAAAGCTGCACCTCGGTCATGATCTCGATCCAGGTCGACACGGGTCGTCCGTCAACCGCAACGATGCGGTCGCCGCGCTTCATGCCGGCGCACTCGGCGGGGCCGATGGCGGAGAGGTCGTCGAGGACGGGCTGCCCCTCGCCGAAGCGGGCGGACGGCACGAGCGCAAGGACGACCGCGAGGAAGACCGCGAGGAAGAGGTTCATCGCCGGGCCCGCGAACGCGACGGCAATCTCCTTCCACGGCGCGATGCGCTTCTTCGGCGCGTCGCCGGACGTTCCGCCCTCGATCGCCTTCGTGCCCTCCGGGTCGACGTCGGGTATGGAGACGTATCCGCCGAGCGGGATCCAGCTCAGACGGTACTCGACGCCGCGCCACGTCTTTTTGCAGATTGCCGGGCCGAAGCCGATCGAGAAGCGCTCGACGTTGAGACCGAGCTTGAGCGCGACTATGAAATGCCCGAACTCGTGTATCGCGATCGCGACGGAGAACAGGACTATGCAAAGGGCTATGTAACCCGCTGTGACTAGGATTTCCATTGTCATGAACCCTGGTTTAGTGTTGCGCGCGCCCAGCGGTCGGCCTCAAGGACCGCCTCGACGGAAGCGCACGGCATTTCAGGCGCCGCGTCCAGGCACCTTTCGACGGCGGAGGCGATGCCCGTGTAGGGGATGCGCCCGTCAAGGAACGCCTGCACGGCCCACTCGTCCGCCGCAGCCAGCACCGCCGCGGCGCATCCGCCGCGCTTCATCGCCTCGCGCACGAGCCGGAGGCACGGGAAGCGGACGGGGTCCGGACGGCGGAACGTGAGCCTGGAAAGTCCGGCGAGGTCGAGCGCGGCGCGTTCCGACCTGAGCCGCCGCGGCCACGTCAGCGCATACTGTATCGCCACGCGCATGTCCGGCGGGGAGAGCTGCGCGAGCGTCGCGCCGTCGACGAACGTGACGAGAGAGTGGACTATCGACTCCGGATGGACCACGACGTCGATCCTCTCGACGGGGACGTCGAAAAGCCAGCGGGCCTCGAGGACCTCGAAGCCCTTGTTCATCATGGTGGACGAGTCGATCGTGACCTTCGGCCCCATCTTCCAGCGCGGATGGTTCAGCGCCTGGGCGACGGTCACGGACGAGAGGTCCTCCGGCTCGTCGAGGAACGGTCCGCCGCTCGCCGTGAGGACGAGGCCGGAGACCTCGTCCGCGGCGCTTCCGGCGATGCACTGGAAGATCGCGGAATGCTCGGAGTCGACCGGGAGGAACCTGACGCCCCTGCGCCTCGCCTCCGCCGTCACGAGCTCGCCGGCCATGACCATGACCTCCTTGGTGGCGAGCGCTATGTCCATCCCCTTCGCAATCGCCGCCATGGTCGGCCTCAGACCGCTCATGCCAACCGTCGCGACAAGGCAGATGTCGGCGTCGTTCTCCTCGACGGCCTGAAGCGCGGCGTTTTCGCCGCAGTAGGCCTTCGCGCCGAATTCACGTGCAAGCGCCTCACACCGTTCGCGGGAACTTCGGACGGCCAACGCGACAATCTTGAAATCGTCCGGATGCGACCGTACGACGTCAACTGCGTTCATGCCGATCGATCCCGTGGCACCAAGAATTATCAGTCTCTTCGTCACTTCATGCGCAGGAACGCAGAAAGGAGCGGCTCCTTTCCCGTTTTCCCGACGTTATTGCGCGATATTGTAGCATATCGCGCCGCCGATGTAAACGGCGACGCCGAAAGCTTCGCGCCCCGCGGCGCCGCATGGCGGCGCGGGGCGCCAGAGCCGCTGGCTGGACGCCGGAATCAGCTCCAGCGGCGGTCGTTCGACCACTCGCCGTCCCACTCCTTCGTCGGCGCCCAGGGCGCCGGGAATTCGGGGCAGGCCTGCTTCTTGATGAGCCTCTCGTTGAGCTCGTCGATTCCGAGGCCGGGCTTCGTCGGGACCTTGATGAAGCCGCCCTTGTAGGAAAGCGCGGGCTTCACCAGGTCGCCCCACCACGGGACGTCTACGGAATGGAGCTCGAGCGCCATGAAGTTGCGGGTCGCGGCCGCGGTATGCACCGCCGCGAGGCAGGCAATCGGGGACTCGGCCATGTGGATGTTCATCTGCACGCCGTAGTCCTCCGCCATGTCGCCGACCTTCTTCGTCTCCATGATGCCGCCGCAGGTGAGGAGGTCCGGATGCACCACCGCGAGCGCATGCGACTCGAGCAGAGGCCTGAAGTCCTCCTTGAGGTAGATGTCCTCGCCTGTCCCGAGCGGAGTCGTCGTCGCGGCGTGGAGCTGTTTCCACTGCTCGGTGTTGCGCCACGGCAGGACGTCCTCCGCCCACGAGAGGTGGTACTTCTCGAGGCGCCGGAGGAGCTGCACGCAGTCCTCGTACGGAATGTGCCCCAGATGGTCGATCGCAATCGGCACTTCCCATCCGATGACGTCGCGGACGTCCGACATGTACTTCTCGAGGTAGTCGAGGCCCTTCTCCGTGATGTGGATGCCGGTGTGTCCATGTGCGGTCGTGAAGAGCTCGAAAGCCTCGCCGCGCATCGACCTGGGGTCGATCGACCCGTGCGGAGTCTGGACGACGTGCTTCATCCTGCGCATGTAGTCGAGATAGCCCAAGGGAGCGACGAGAGCGTCCTTGACGTTCGCGAGAAGTTCGATGCCGAGGTCCATCTTGAGGAACGTGAAGCCCATCTTCATGCGCTCCTTCAGCGCCGCGCCCATGTCGCGGCCGCCGCCCTCGGAGTCGGTGTCGCAGTAGCAGCGGATCTCGTCGCGCCACCTGCCGCCGAGAAGCTGCCACACTGGAAGCCCCCACGCCTTGCCGCAGAGGTCCCAGCACGCAAGCTCGACCGCGCAGACGCCGCCCGCCTGGCGGGAGTCGCCGCCGAACTGCTTGATGCGGCGAAATATCTTCTCGACGTTGCAGGGGTTCTCGCCGAGGATGCGGCTCTTGAGCATCGCCGCGTACGTGCGGCTCGACGCATCGCGCACCTCGCCGTATCCGACAAGCCCCTGGTTGGTGTAGAGCTTCATGAGCGTGCAGCGCTTCGGCGCGCCGTCGATGTCGGCGAAGCGCATGTCGGTTATCTTCAAAGTCGCGGGATTGATCTTGCTGATGTTCATGTTCGACTCCTTGTGTTTCACATGACGCAAATTTTACCGCAAATGACCCCCGTCTGGGAATGCATTTTCAGGCAACACTATGTCACACATCAGGCAAGGCGATTGGGCGCCTCAGAGTTCCCCAAGTTCCGCGAACGAGTCAACCAGCCAGTCCGGCGACTCCGCGGCGAGCACGTCGCGCGGCATCGTGGCGGTGACGGCCACGACCTTCATGCCGGCGGCCCTGGCGGCGCGTACGCCGCCGACGGCGTCCTCGAACACGAGGCACTCGCGCGGCTCAAGGCCGAGCCGCGACGCCGTCTCGAGATAGCAGTCGGGGGCGGGCTTGCCGCGCGCATACTGAGAGGCGTCGACAATGGTCTCGAAACGGCTGCGGATGCCGAGTCCGTCAAGCACGAAGTCCACGTTGTCCATCGAGCCTCCGGTCGCTATCGCGAGCCTCACGCCCTTCGCGCGCGCGCCTTCGAGGATGCCGCGAAGCCCGTCCGCGAGCCTGAGGTGCGGCGCGTACATCTCGCGGTACAGCGCCTCCTTCTCGCGCGTGAGCTCCGCGCATTCGTCCGGCGGGACGCTGCGGCCGAAGATGCGGTCCATGTAGTACGAGCTCGTCGCGCCCATCCAGTCGAGGACCTGCCGCTCCGATATCCCGCGCCCGTGGCGGCGGGCGAACTCCTGCCACGACAGGACATGCCACCGGCAGTTGTCGACGAGCGTTCCGTCCATGTCGAATATATACGCCTTGAACATCGTTTCTCCCTACGCCTGGTCCGAGCCCGCCGCGTCCATCAGGGCCTGCCCGCCGTCCACCGTCACGACGCATCCCGTCGTCGCCTCGGCGCCGAGCAGGAACGACACGGCGTCCGCGACATCCCCGGGACGCGGACGTCCGACGGGCGTTTCGCCCGCGCCGACGTGCAGACCGCGCGGCGCGAGCACG
>JAFRJH010000064.1 GCA_017432385.1 Kiritimatiellia bacterium | reverse complement strand
GATTATGCCGTATCTATAAGACCGTTTCCGGTTCTTATCCGAGTCTTGCGAGGACCGCCCTGGCGATCTCGCTGATCTCCTCTTCGGAGATGTCGATCATGCCGTCCCCGGCCTTATCCTTTTGGGCCGCCGCGGACGCGCGCTTTTTTTGGTAGTCCTCACGGAGCTCTTCCTTCCGCTCCATGTCCTTCGCCGCCTTTTTGTACGCCTCGCGGACCGCTTCGGGCTTGTCCTTCATGGACGCGATGCAGCTGCCGTCGTCGAGGTAGGTCCGGTTCACGTGCATCGTCGATTTCACCGCGTTCCCGCCGGACGCCTCCGCACGCACCTGCTCAAGCTCCTTCACCCCGTACGCCACGCGGCGGATGTTGATCAGGTCCATCGGGCCCACGTTGTTGCTCGTCGCGCTCTTTCCGACCGCGCCGCATCCGAGCGTCATCGCGGGCGGGAGGCTCGTCGTGACGCCGACGCCGCCCAAAGCCCCGGGCGTATTGACGAGGAGCCGGTTGACGGGCTTTTTCAGCGCGAATTCGCGGACGATCGACGGATCCGTCGTGTGGATCGTCATCGTATGGCCGACGCCCTCGTTCTCGAGAATCTTCACGCACCGCTCGCAGGCGGATTCCCAGTCGTTCTCGACGAACAGGCCCAGTACCGGGCAGAGCTTCTCCCTCGAATACGGATTCTGCCTCGACACCTCCGTCTGGATCTCCGAAATGAGCACCCGCGTCCCCTTCGGGACCGCAATGCCCGCCATACCGGCGATGGTCTCCGCCGTCCTGCCGACGATCGCCGGGTTCATGGACCCGTTCGCGCGGAGCAGAAACTTCGACACCTTAACGGACTCCGCATGGTTCATGCAGTAGCCGCCCTGCGCCTTCGCTTCCGAAAGCACCTTGTCGAGGATGCTCTTTTCCGTCACGATCGACTGCTCCGAGGCGCAGATCGTGCCGTTGTCGAAGGTCTTCGAATCGAAGATGCGCTTGATGGCCATGCGGATGTCCGCGCTCTTTTCGATATAGCTCGGGCCGTTGCCGGGGCCGACGCCCAGCGCCGGGTTGCCGGAGCTGTAGGCGGCGCGCACCATGCCCTCCCCGCCGGTCGCCACGATGATCGCGATGTCCTTATGCTTCATGAGCGCGCCGGACGCCTCGATGCTGGGCTCCGTGATCGCGCCGATCAGGCCCTCCGGGGCGCCTGCCGCGTAGGCCGCCTTCTGCACGATCCTTACGGTCTCGAGGATGCACTGTTTCGCCGACGGATGCGGGCTGAATACGATGCCGTTGCCCGCCTTCAGACTGATCAGCGCCTTGTACATGACGGTGGAGGTCGGGTTGGTCGAGGGGATGATCGCGGCGACCACGCCCATGGGCACGCCGATCTCCATGATCCCCTTCTCCTTGTCCTCGCAGAGGAACCCGACGGTCTTCATGTCCCTGATATATTCATAGGTCATCGTGGATCCAAGGATGTTCTTGAGGCGCTTGTCCTCCCCGGTCCCGAATCCCGTTTCCTCGCTCGCCATCTGGCCTAGCCGCGCCGCTTCCAGCGCGCAGGCCTCCGCGACCGCCCTGCAGACGCTGTCGATCTTTTCCTGGGTGAACGTCCCGTAGATCTTCTGCGCCGCTTTCGCCGCCTTCACGAGATTCCGGACTTCCTGCACGGAAGCCAGGTCTCTGTCGAGTTCGATCCCGCTCATCTGCCGTTTCCTCCTATCTCATGCTGTCGGGGTCGTCCGCCGCGTCGATGACCGCGGTACGGAACGCCTCGCAGGCCGCCCTGCAGTCCGCCTGCTCCCCTGTCAGAAGTCCGCCCGCGAAGTTCGTCTCGCTCGGCGGGCCGTAAAACTGCACCAGCCGCACCTCCGCCGCCTTCAGCGCGGCGTCCAGTCCCAGCATGGCCTCCATCGGCGGCGCGATCACGTACGCAAGCGGCGCGCCCGCAGGAAGCCCGCACTGTTCGGACAGGTATGTCCCGCTCCTTGAGATGCAGTGCGAAAAGAACACGATCGAATCCTCGTCGTTCGCGCTCTCAAAGCAGCACTCCTCGTTCAGGTAGGCGGCCGTCGCCTCCATCCCCGCCCGCGCGTCCGCCGGGGTCGCCGCGGCGAGGATCCCGATCCATTCGCCGGCGAGCGCGGTCGAGGCGTTGGACGAGCCCGCGTACATGCTTCTCGAATACACGACGCGCACCGGGGTCGTCTTGGTCGCCGCGTCGATCGCCGCGTAGCAGGCGTCGTCGCAGTCGGACGTCAGGATGCCGAGGCTCTTCTCCCCCGGAAGGAGGCCGAGCCGTTCCTTCAGGTCTTCCGAGACCTGCGGGATCATCCTCGCGCCGAGCAGGTTCACTTTGATCTTGTCGCCCTTCATATCCTACCTCTTCAGGTTCACGCCGGAGGCCTTCGCCTCCAGGATCTGTTCGATGATGTCCGCGATGTACGCGCCCGCCTCCGCGGCGGCCGTACCGCCCTTGTGGATGTTGGAGACCACCGTGCGGATGGACTCGGGCACGCCCGGCTTTGCGCGGTACGCGATATAGGCGGACATGGACTCCGCCGTCATGAGCCCGGGGCGCTCCCCGATCAGGACGCAGACGACCTCCGCGTCCAACAGCTCGCAGATCTCGTCCTCCACGCCGACGCGGGCGTATTTCACGTAGAACGGCGTCCCCGTCTCGATCCCCTTCGCCTTCAAAGCGTCCTGCATGACGGGAAGGATCGTCTCGAGGTTTGCCCTCACCGCGACGGAGGAAAGCCCTCCGCCCGCAAAGATCTGGACACGCGGGGACATTTTGCAGATCTTTTTCAGCGTCTCCTTCGACTCCTCGGTAAGCCTCCTGCCGAGGTCCGGCCTCGTCAGGTACTCGTTTTTATCCCTGCACTGGGTCACCACGGAGACAAGCCCCATCTTCTCGAGGAACGCCGGATCCACGTCCTTCTGCACGGAATCGCGCGCAGCCGCGTGATCCGCGCGGAATTTCAGCATCTCGTCCGTCGTCAGGCGCGGGCCGCACCGGCCGATCCCTACGCGGGCTGCCGTGGAGGATTTCAGGATCTCCAGCGACTCCTCCTTCGCGCCGCGGATCTGTTCCGGGGCCTGTTTGCAGGGAGGCGT